>NZ_QJTG01000012.1:0-148816 GCF_003217275.1 Bacillus sp. 196mf | reverse complement strand
TTTTTTTTTGAAGCATGTTCTAGTTCTTGAATCCGTTTTTCTAACTTAGAGAATGTTTCTTCAAATAAAGAAATAACAGCTTCAGGTCCTTTTTTATATGCATCTAAAATGATTTTTCGATCGACCATCCTATTCACCCCCCTGTTTGATATACTCAGTATTTACAAATGGGAGGCATATGAAACTAGTAAAATTAAAAAAAGACACCAAAAGGTGGCTGAGTAGTTACGAATATTATACCATAATTGATAATATTCTCATTTAGATGCTTCGAACCTTTTCGAAAGCTTTGTGACGTGTGCGTCCATAATGTCTTGTAAGTCTAAATCATATTTTTGCGAAAGAATAATAAGGTTAGATAGTACATCGCCAAGTTCTTCTTTTAGTTCTTGTTTTAGCTCTTCTTCTGTTTTCGCATCTTCATCAGGGCGATCGCGGCCGATTTCAATAGCACGAACGACTCGTGAAACTTCCCCAACTTCCTCGGTTAAGAAATTTAAGCGAATAAAGGCATTATACTGTGACCAGCTTCGTTTTTCGTAAAATTCCTCAACCCATCTTTGGAATGCAACGATATCCATTTCTTCCTCATCTCCTCAATATGTTGTACAATGTCAATTGTATCATAACAATATATAGTTTCGGGGTGTAGGAATGAGAAAGATTTGTGTGTTTGCAGGTTCTAATTTAGGGGAGAGACCAGAATTCAAAGAGCAGGCAATTCAGTTAGGTAAAATGTTTGTTGAGAACGAGTATGAGCTCGTATACGGTGGTTCGTGCGTTGGATTAATGGGAGAAGTAGCAAACGAAGTTCTTCGTTTAGGTGGACGTGTAACAGGTGTTATGCCACGCGGTCTATTCCGAGGAGAAATTGTGCATACAGGATTAACAGAATTAATTGAAGTAGAGACGATGCATGAACGTAAAGCGAAAATGGCAGAGCTTGCAGATGCTTTTATTGCGCTTCCAGGCGGATACGGAACGTTTGAAGAACTATTTGAAGTTGTATGTTGGTCACAAATTGGTATACATAATAAGCCGGTTGGTTTATTAAACATAAAAGGTTTTTACGGACCAATTCTGCAAATGGTTGAACGTGCAGCAGAAGAAGGATTTATGAATCCATCAAATAAAGAATTGATCGTTTCAGCTGAGACGGCAGATAAACTAATTCATGCAATCCAAAATTATGAGCGTCCTGTTTTGGGGACGAAGTGGAAGCAACTATCATAGCAAATACGGAAACACATGTCGTTTTAATTTAAGATGGCATGTGTTTTTAATTTGGTTAAATATGTTAATGTTGAGATGTGATGTTTTTTGGAAAAGGAGAAATTGATGGAGGAGTTTGTGTATTTACGTCCTGTTTTTAAAAGTATTTTAGCAGCGTCTATTCTTGTTATGCTAATCGTTTCAATAAAGAAGAAAGAGCTAATTAATGAATTTTCGCTTTGGTTTATTTCGATATTGTGTATCGGTGTTTCGGCGATAACACTCTTTATGATTGGCTTTATTGTTGATGAGTATAATTTGGCTGGAGATCCACAATCGTTTTGTATGTTTATTGCGATTGGTTGTATTAGTGGCCTGAATTTCATTATTTATTACAGAAGGCAATAAAAGAGGCATTCCATATTACTTTGGAATGCCTTTATCATTTTGATTGCTTTGTTTTTTATACAGGTACCAGCCACCCCAGCCGCCACCAATTGCTACGACAACGAGGAAAGCATAGTCTTTAACCTCGACACGTATATTGAAAATATTAGCTATAAGTAAGAGAATCCCAACTGTTATCAACGCAAAAAATGCTCTAATTAAGTAGTCTTTCAACTGAACCACTCCCGTCATTTAAGTAGTAAATGATGAATTTGGAAAAGCTTTTTGGATCTATGATACTAAAGGGTGTTTCCTATATTTTAACATAGATGAGATTGTAATATAGTGATGAAAGTGGAGGAGAGGGGCGCTGATATTGTCTTGATTTGTCGGTAAATTGATATCCCTTGTCGAATCGTTGATATATTGCGGGTAATGATTGATATAATGAAAAAATCGTTGATATATTGTGGGTAATGATCGATATATTTGAAAAATCGTTGATATAATTTCGTGTACCGTTAAGTGCGACCATTACATAAAAAAGCGACTCTGAACGAGCCGCTTCCGCTTTAAAGTCTATTATTGATTCAAGAACGCACGTAGCATCCAAGCGTGTTTTTCTAGTTCTGTGTAGATGCCTAGTAGTAGGTCAGATGTCATTTCGTCGTCAGAGTCTTGAGCGATTTCCATGCCTTTTTTCAGTTCGACTAGCATCATTTCGTAGTCTTTCATGATTGCTTCGACCATCCCTTCTGCAGTTTCTCCGTATGCTGCTTCTTGAATAGAAGATAGTTCTAAGTATTCTTTCATTGTTGCTACTGGTTTGCCGCCAATTGCTAAAATACGTTCTGCAATTTCATCGATGTGAGTAGCTGATTCTGTGTAAAGTTCTTCGAATTTCTCGTGTAATGTGAAGAATTGAGGTCCTTTTACATACCAATGGAAGTTGTGAAGTTTTGTGAATAAAACGCTCCAGTCTGCTACTTGTTTGTTTAATACTTCGATTACTTGTTTGTTCATTATGATCAATCTCCTTTTGAGTTGTTATGTGATATCAATTACTAATTTATAATTATTATAATCTAGTAATGTCTATAAATCAACCCTTTTGCTGGAATTAATTTGAACAAATTATGAACTGTTATAAATAAAAGGCCCTATTACGGTGAAGTAATAGGGCCTTTGTTTATTAAACAGCCTTTTGTTTTTCTTCTACATCCTGCCCATCCCAGCACTCTGTATTCTTTAAGCCAGGGATAGAGTTTGCAACGAAGACAGGATCTTTGCCTTGTTTCTTTTGCTTCAAATAGTCTACTAATGCAGCGTAAGCAAATTTGCTAAGGAATGAGATGGCAATTAAGTTTGTGAATACCATTAGTCCCATGAATAAATCAGCTAAACTCCAAACTGTTTTAAGAGCAGCGATTGATCCGAAGAATACCATTCCGACAACTGCAACACGATAAATCATTAACCATGTTTTGCTTTCTTTAATGAATGCGATATTTGTTTCACCATAATAGTAGTTTCCTAGAAGTGAACTGAAAGCGAATAGGAAAATAATAATCGCTAAGAAAGTGCTTGCCCACGGTCCAATTTGTGAACTTAATGCGTTTTGTGTTAATTCGATGCCTTCTAAATTTGATCCTTTGTAAAGTCCAGAACATAATACGATAAATGCTGTTGATGTACATACTAAGAATGTATCTACGAAAACGCCTAACGCTTGAACAAGTCCTTGTTTTACAGGGTGAGATACATCAGATGTTGCGGCTGCATTAGGAGAACTACCCATTCCTGCTTCTGTAGCGAATAAACCGCGCTGAATACCGAACTTGATTGCTGCTCCAATACCACCAGCAATGGCTTGGTCTAAACCGAATGCACCGTTAAAGATTTCCATGAAAATGCTTGGTAACATACTGAAGTTGTTAATAACGACAAAAATAGCCACGCCGATATAAACGATTGCCATTGGAGGAACAATCATTTCGGTAATACGTGAAATACTTTTAATACCACCAAAAATAATGACTGCAACTAATACAGCTAATAGAGCTCCTACGATTGTTCGCTCTAGTCCAAAAGCATTTTCAAACGCTATTGTTACTGTATTCGCTTGTACTGAATTGAAAATTAATCCGTACGCAACTGTAATAAGAAGTGAGAACCAAACACCCATCCAGCGTTTGTTTAACCCTTTTTCCATGTAATATGCTGGTCCACCACGGAACCTACTTCCATCTTTTACTTTATAAATTTGCGCAAGTGTACATTCTACGAAACTAGTAGCTGCTCCGATAATCGCGATAAACCACATCCAAAATATTGCGCCAGGTCCACCCATTGAAATTGCTAATGCTACGCCAGCTAAGTTTCCGATACCGATACGTGCTGCTGCACTTAAGCAAAATGCTTGGAATGGAGAGATGCTATCTTTCTTTTTTTCTTTTCGATTAAACCCTTTACTAATTAAGCTGACCATCTCACTGAAATGAGTAATTTGGACAAATTTTAATTTAAAAGAGAAGTAAAGACCGAAGCCGATTAGCATTGCAATAAGAATATATGACCATAAAATATTATTCGTTACCTCAAGGAATCTGCTAAAGATATCAACCATATAATACACTTCCTTTTTTTCGTAATAAGAAAATTATATGCAAAAAATATACGAGAATCAATTTTTCTAAAAAATTATGTTACTTAAATCATTTTTGTGTTATGATTATGTTACATCGTAATATTTTTAGAATTATTTACATTTTAAAAAACTAAATTTAAAGCGGGAAAGTGGGGATAATTTGAAAGAAGATTCTTTATTGAAAGTAAGTCTTGAGAGTTTGAAAATGAGAAGTAATATATTTTTTATCATTACATCTTTAAGTATCTTTTTAGGGTCCACTTATTATTACAATAAAAGATTTCCAAGTCACAAATATCCTGAGTGGTTAGAATTTCTAAAGTTGATTGGATGAATAAAAGACAGAAAAACAGAAAATTAAAATAAACAAGTTATGGAGGAGCTAAAAATGAATATTAGAGAAAGTGAACTTCCGGGTATTGGTTATAAGTTTCAAATCGTTACGAAAGGTAACGAAAAGATGGTAATTGTCATTCATGATGATGGACGTAGAGAAATGTATCATTTTGATTCAGACCATGAAGAAAGCATCTCAAGTATTTCACTACGTGACTCAGAGGCAAGACAAATCGCAGCAATATTAGGTGGAATGGTATATAAGCCTAGGGCGTTAGAAAATGTTGAGATGGTTTTTGAAGGTTTAGCGATTGAGTGGTTCAAAGTGGAGAATACAGCTCCAGCAATCGGAAAAACAATTGGCGATCTTGAAATAAGAAAAACATATAGCGTAACGATAATCGCGGTTATGAAGAAGAACATGAAGAAGCTATTTAATCCAGGACCAGAAACAGTAATTGAAGAAGGAGATATGCTGGTAGTTTCAGGTGAGAGAGAAGAAATTAAAAAAATCATTAATGAATTACTTTCAAATAGGGGGGACTGATTAGATGGATACGTTAATTTTTGAAGTTGGTACAGCTTTAGTTTTAGTGGCAATTGCAGCAGTAATTGCTGGAAAATTTAAGTTCTCAGTAATTCCTTTTCTAATCGTTCTTGGAATGTTAGTAGGACCGCATGCACCGACAATAGGTGTTATCGATCTCAAATTTATTGAAAGTGCAAGTGTAATTTCCTTCCTTGGACGGATTGGGGTTCTATTCCTTCTATTCTATCTAGGATTAGAATTTTCAATGAAAAAACTAATTAAATCTGGACGCTCTATTGCGATTGGTGGAACGATTTATATTTTAATTAACTTTTCACTTGGTTTGTTATACGGATTTATAATGGGATTCCCATTACTAGAAATCTTAATTATTGCGGGTATTATTACGATTTCTTCTAGCGCTATCGTTGCTAAAGTGTTAGTGGACTTAAGAAGAACTGGTAATAATGAAACCGAATTAATTTTAGGAATTATTATGTTTGAAGATATATTCCTTGCTGTATATTTATCAGTTGTTTCTGGTTTAGTACTTGGAGATCACGCTTCCTTCTTAGGTGCCCTTACTTCAATTGGAATTGCTTTAGGATATATGCTTCTATTCTTTATAGTAGCTAGAAAGGCTACGCCGTTATTAAATAAATTGCTCAACATTAGCTCAGATGAAATCTTTATTATTGTAGTATTTGCTTCGTTATTCTTCATTGCTGGTTTTTCAGAAACAATTCACGTTGCAGAAGCAATTGGAGCACTTCTTCTAGGATTAGTTTTCTCTGAGACGGAGCATAGTGACCGAATTGAACATCTTGTTGTTCCATTTAGAGACTTTTTCGGAGCTATTTTCTTCTTCAGCTTCGGGTTAAGTATTGATCCGTTCTCATTAGGCGGAGCGATATGGTTAACGTTAGGTGCTGTCCTTCTTACGATAATCGGTAACTTTGTAGCAGGGATGATTGCAGGAAGACAAGCTGGATTATCTCATAAAGCATCAACAAATATCGGATTAACAATCGTTTCAAGAGGAGAGTTCTCCATCATTATGGCTAATATCGGTATCGCCGGTGGTTTAATGTCAGTCTTAAAACCATTCTCAGCACTATACGTGCTTATACTATCCATTTTAGGCCCACTTCTGACAAAAGAGTCGAAGAATGTATATAAATTCTTAAATAAAATCTTTAAGTGGGATACGAAAACTAACTAAATTAAAAAAAATAAAAGTACAAGATATTTCCTGCTTGTACTTTTATTTTTGTAATGAAAACAGTAAAGAGAGGTAAATGATGTTAGGAGAGTTGATTCATTCGGTTTTAGTTTTTTTAGAAGGACTTGGTTATTGGGGAATTATGCTTGGATTAATGCTAGAGGTTATTCCAAGTGAAATCGTATTGTCTTATGCGGGTTATTTAGTATCAACAGGAAGCATTACATTTTGGGGCGCTGTCGCGTTCGGTACAATTGGTGGTGTAATTGCACAACTATTCATTTATTGGATTGGTCGATATGGAGGAAGACCTGTTCTTGAGCGATATGGAAAATATATTTTAATTCAGAAGAAACATATTGATTATGCTGAAGATTGGTTTAATCGTTATGGAACTGGCGTTATCTTTACCGCACGTTTTATTCCGGTTGTGCGTCATGCTATTTCAATACCAGCGGGTATTGCGAAAATGTCACATGCTAAGTTTATTACGCTAACTACATTAGCTGTTATTCCGTGGTCCATTGTGTTTGTATATTTAGGTTTTAAATTAGGAACAGAGTGGGAAAGTATTAATAAAGTTGCGGGGCCATATGTGAAATACTTTGCACTTGCTGCTATTGTTTGTGCAATTAGTTATTTTGTATTAAAAAAAATAATGAAAAAAAGTGATTACAGAAAAGGAATCTATGTCGACGTAGATTCTTTTTTATTGGCATTTTTTCAAGGATGAAAGAATACGTTTAATATTTACCATATTGTGGCATACATATAGAAAAAGGGTGCTTGGAAAGGGGAATAAAGAGAAATGGAACTCCAGTTTGAAAATGTATATCAACAGGTAGAGAATTGGTATGTGTTGGATTCGGAGCTTCCTTGGGATGTCAAAAAGTTGAGAGAGGATTTGTTTTCTCTTATTGAAGTATGTAAAACGCCCGTTATTTTTTGTGATACGTGTGATGCAAACGATGTGCTTCTATCATTAGGAGAAGAGGAAGAAGAGTTCCTATTCCCAGTAGGTGGTTTTTATCATAAAGAAAAACAATTAATTTTCGTTTGTATATGGGAAGAGTATGAGCAAGTTCTCAGAACGCTACTGCATGAATTCCGCCATGCGATGCAGCATAAGAGAGATATATTGTATGTGGGAAGTGAACGGTACGAAGAGCGGTGGATTGAAAAAGATGCGAGGAAGTTCGCGGAGAGGAAATTGGATGAATATAAGAGTAGAAAGTTAATGTAAAGCATAGTGGAGAAATAGCGCTGTGCTTTCTTTTTACTTATTAAAAATAAGTATTTGACTTTTATAAAGTTTAGTTCTAAACTAATGGTATGAAACGAGCGAGGTGATGAAATGAAAACAGAAGATAGACTAGGGCTACTATTATGGTTTCGTTTATCACGTTTTTATAATAAGAGTATTCGTGAGACGAATCAGCATTTGAAGAAATGGAATGTATCTGCCGCCCAGTTTGATGTGTTAGCTCAAGTTGGAGGACATGATCGTTTAACGCAGCAAGAACTTGGAAATAAGCTATTTGTTACGAAAGGAAATGTAACGCAGCTTTTAAATAAAATGGAGCAGTTTGAGTGGATTTCGCGTGAACAAGAGGGTACTACGAAATATATTTCTTTAACAGAAAAGGGAAGGGCTTTATATGAGGAAATCGTCCCACCTCAAGAAACGTTCCAAGCAGAGAAGTTTCATAATTTAAATATAGAGGAACAAAAGCAATTATTAACACTACTAAAAAAGTTACAGTAAGAAAAAATTTTAAAATAAATCTCGAATTCGAGATAGTATGAGGTGAAGGCTATGTTTAGAAAAGTTGATCATAAAAATATGGGCAGAGCAAATCATGGCTGGTTAAATACACATTTTCATTTCTCTTTTGCTAATTATTATAACCCAAATAACATGAACTTCGGAGCGTTACGTGTTATTAATGATGATCTAGTAGCGGCACAAACTGGTTTTGATATGCATCCGCACCGTGATATGGAGATTATTTCTTACGTTGTAGATGGTGCTTTAACACACGAAGACAGCATGGGAAATCGCGGAACGATTGAGCGTGGACATGTTCAATATATGAGTGCTGGCACGGGTGTATTTCATAGCGAGCATAATTTAGGCAATGAAACGCTGCGTTTATTACAAATTTGGATTTTACCAGACCGTGCGGATCATAAACCAAACTATGGTGAGTTTAAATTTGATTGGAGCAAGCGCGAAAATGAATGGTTCCATATGGTATCTTCAGTAGAAGGAAATGCACCAATTCAAATTCACCAAGATGCGAATTTATACTCCTTATCATTAGAGGCTGGAAAAGAAATTCATTTTCCAGTGAAAGAAGGCCGTCAATTGTACCTTGTACAAATTGAAGGAAGCAGTGTAATCAATGGTGAAAATCTTGTTATGCGTGATGCAGCAGAAGCGGTAGAAGATATTCACATTCAAGCGAAAGAGCAATCACACTATTTAGCAATTGAATTGAAAAAACAATAAAAGGTTTATAGAAAAGAGGACATCCGATAGATGTCCTCTTTTTTGATTGGAATTGTCTGAAAAATGTTTCTCAATTTTTTGGTAGAGGTATCGGTTGTAAAAATCAGAATTTTATAAAAGTGTCAAAAATCTTTATGGGAATGGGGAATGTTATAGTGAAAAAGCAAGTCATTTCATCAGCATTAGCGTTAACTGTTATCGCCGGGGGATTTGGAGCGTTTGGGGCAACGACAACGAAAGCGGAAGAACAAAAAATTCAATATCATCAAGAATTTAAAACACCTGCATACATAGGTGAAGAATGGAAAGCACCGGAAGGGCTAGATAAAAAAGAGACGGTCTTTCAATACTTAGAGAGTAAGAAAGATATGTTTAAATTAGCAGGAAATATTGAAAAGCATTTTAATATCGTTGGGGAAGAAAAAGACGCTGAATCTGATACGACACATGTAAAGCTAGTTGAGAAACATAATAACATTCCTGTGTACGGTTCTGATCAAACTGTTACACTTGATAAAGAGAATAATGTAAAAGCATTCTTCGGACAAGTTATTCCGAATTTAGATGATAAAAATATTCCTGCAGCTGCAAGCATTACTGCGGAACAAGCAGAAACAATTGCTAAGGCAGATATTGAGAAAGAAATTGGTAAAGTAAAGAGTTATGACGGTGTGAAAAAAGATTTATTTGTATATGAAAAGGAAGGTAATTACTACCTTGCATACTTAGTTAAGGCATCGATTTCAAAACCAGCTCCAGGGTATTGGCATTATTTTGTTGATGCAACAAATGGAAAAGTTATTGAGAAATATAATGCTGTAGATCACGTTACAGGGTTTGGCTACGGAGTATTAGGTGCTAGACAATCATTTGAAATTGCTCAAGATGAGAAAACAGGAGCATTCAATTTATTTGATGGTAAGCGTGGACAAGGTGTTCATACATTTGATGCAGAAAATATGGATGAAAACTTGTTTAATTTATTCTCACAATGGCTTGGATATACAGGCGAAGAAGTTGAAAGTAAATCTAAGTTCTTCGAGGATAAAGCTGCAGTCGATGCGCATGTAAATGCAGGAAAAGTATATGATTACTACAAAAAGACATTTAATCGTAACTCTTTCGATGATAAAGGTGCGAAGCTTATTTCTACTGTTCACGTAGGGGAGAGCTGGAATAACGCAGCTTGGAATGGTGTGCAAATGATGTATGGTGATGGCGATGGAAAAACATTCATTCCATTATCTGCGGGACTTGATGTTATCGGTCATGAATTAACGCATGCTGTAACTGAACATACAGCAAACCTTGTTTACAAAAATGAGTCAGGGGCGTTAAATGAATCATTATCTGACATTATGGGTGTTATGGTTGAGAAGAAGAGCTGGGATTTAGGTGCTGATATTTATACACCTGATAAACCTGGTGATGCACTTCGTTCACTAAAAGATCCGGCATCTATTCCAAACCCATTAAAACCAAGTGAAGGTTACCCAGATCACTATAGTAAACGTTATACTGGAACAGCTGATAATGGCGGCGTTCATATTAACAGTAGTATTAATAATAAAGCTGCTTATTTAGTATCTGAAGGCGGAGATCATTACGGCGTGAAAGTAACTGGAGTGGGCCGTGAAGCGACAGAAAAAATTTACTACCGCGCTCTTACGAAATATTTAACTGCAAACTCTGACTTCAAAATGATGCGTCAAGCTGCTCTTCAGTCAGCTGAAGATTTATATGGTAAAAACTCTAAAGCTGTACAAGCTGTAACGAAAGCTTATGATGCAGTAGGCGTAAAATAATAAGAGAAAAAAACCTGACTAGAGTGTCAGGTTTTTTTTCTTTATCCAGCTAGTCGCGAATACCTAATGCGATTTTCGCCATACGTGACATACGTTCTTTCGACCACGGTGGATTCCAAACGACATTTACTTCTATTTCATTGACTTCAGGTACGTTCGTTGATAATACTTTTTTAACGTCTGATACGATTTGCCCAGCCATTGGACAACCGATAGAAGTCATAGTCATCGTAATGACAGCATTATTATTTTCATCTGCTGTAACATCATACACTAATCCAAGATTAACGATATCAACACCTAGTTCAGGGTCAATAACAGCTTCTAAATTGGCAAATAATTTATTTTCAAATGCTTCTTGTGACATAAGCAGCCCCTCCTACATTTTAATGATATCGATTCTCATTATAACGGAAATGAGCATAATGTGCAGGAAATGAGCTCAAAAAAATATCCCTCTTTGAAAGAGGGATATTTTTTTGAAAATCTATTCTGTTTTAAAATGAGATACGAGTTGATCTAACTCTTCAACTGTTTGTTTCATTTTTCCAGCAGTTACTGTCATTTCATTCATAACGATAACTTTCTGTTCAGCAGATTGTGCCGTTGCGGCGGTTTCGCTGGATACTTCAGTCGAGATAGAAGCGATGTTATTAAGTGAAGCGTTCATTTCTTCAGCACTTGCAGCCATCTCTTCAGCAGTTGCTGATATATCTTGCATTTGAGTAGATACTTTATTTACTTGTTCTACAATTGTTGAGAAAGAAGTACCAGCTTCACGAATAACATTAATGCCTTCAAATGCTTCAGAACGGCCTTGAGACATCATAGAGCTAGCAGTTTCTGTATCATTTTGAATTTGATGTAGTAATTGATTAATGTCTGTTGCAGCTGTTTTAGATTGTTCAGCAAGTTTTCGAACTTCGTCAGCTACGACAGCAAATCCTTTTCCTTGCTCGCCAGCACGAGCTGCCTCAATAGAAGCATTTAAAGCAAGTAAGTTTGTTTGCTCAGCAATATTAGAAATAGATTGTACAGCAGTATCAATATATTTCGTATGAGTGATTAGACGTTCAACCACTTCTGACGTAGCATTTACAGCTTCGTGTATCGTTGTCATTTGTGAAACAGATTTTTGGATAACGGTACTTCCATCGCTAGCATGTTCAGATGTGGCAACAGCAAGTTCCGCTACAGATGAAGCAGATTCAGCAATACGCTGAACACTTACTGCCATATCGTCCATTGCAGTTGAACTTTCTTCCATACTAGAAGTTTGTGATTGAATACTTGCATTTAAGTTAGACATCGAGCTTTGGACTCTTACTGTCGCCTCACGTGATGTATTCGTTTTTTCTAGCATATTTTCAGAAGCAGTTTGTACTTCCACTGATGTTTTTTGAACACGATTAATGATATGTTGTAGGTTTTCTAACATTTTATTAAATGATGCTGCGATAGCACCGATTTCATCGTTGCTATTTACTTGTAGACGTGCCGTTAAGTCACCTTCTTGAGAGGCTAATTCTTTTAGTTTCGTGTCAATTTGTTGAATCGGTTTCACAAGTTTACCAGAGAACCACCATGCAAGAATAATTGCAGCGACAATACAAATAACAAGTGATAAGAAAATAACATATTCGATTAAGAGTGCAGATTGGTCAATTTTTTCAATAGATTGTTCACGTAATTTAGCTTGTTCATTACTGTAATTTGTGAAGTCACCAATTACTTTATAGACAGTTCCGTTCTCTGAAGAAGCTACTTGTAAAGCTTCTTCCCATTTTTGTTCTTTTGCAAGAGTGAATACTTTTTCTTCAACGAACTTTCTCCAAGTAGACCCTAATTCCATTGTGCTTTTTACGGACGAAGAAGCATTTGGATTAGAAAGAAGTTTATCTTTTGAATCCTCAAGACGTTTACTCATCTCATTAAACTTGTCTAATTCGACTTGATCATGTTGTAGTAAATAACCTCTTAAAGCAGAGAGCTGTACTTGATAAGCGTCTCCACGTTCTTTCAATTCTGTTGCCAGTGGAGAAATTTCTTTTTGTAATGTTTCAGCTTTACGAGATTGGTCGATAGCAAAAAATAAAATAAAAGCTAAGGCGATACCAAATAAAGCGCAAATCGTTCCCATCATGAACATAAGTTTTTTTCTGATACTTACAAAATTCATATGATAAAAAGCCTCCTTTGTGAAATCTTAGTATTAGAATTAATTAATGTAAAAAATTGAAAGAAAGCTTTACTCCAGTTGGAATAAAGCTTTCTTATTTCCTTTAGGAATTATAGCAGACGGAATGAGAGATAGAAAGAGATATTTTAAAGTGAAAAAAGAGAGACTGTAAAACTTTCTTTCTTATACCTTTGAGCTTGTGTCATTTTCACTTTAAGCGTTTGTTTTGAAATGAGAAACGAGAACTTCAAGTTCTTGTACGATTGTTTTCATTTCAGATGATTTGTTAGCCACGATACTCATTTTGTTTACTTGATCACCAGCCGAATGTGCTGTTTGTGATGTTTCTGCAGCAACTTCATTTGAAATAGAAGCGATATTATTTAAAGCTGCGTTCATTTCTTCAGAGCTTGCAGCCATCTCTTCAGCAGTTGCAGACATTTCTTGCATTTGCGTAGAGACTTTGTTAATGTGGTTAACAATTTCTGAGAATGAAGATCCAGCGGTACGAATAACCGTAATTCCTTCAGAAGCCTCTGCTTGACCTTGTGTCATCATGTCATTTGCTATTTTTGTATCAGTTTGAATTTGATGCAGTAAATGGTTAATGTCAGTTGCGGCTAGTTGAGATTGTTCAGCAAGTTTTCTAACTTCATCGGCAACAACAGCGAATCCTTTTCCGTGTTCACCAGCACGAGCTGCTTCAATAGAAGCATTTAAAGCAAGTAAATTTGTTTGTTCGGCGATATTCGAAATAGATTGAAGTGCAGTATCGATATGATTTGTATGTGTAATGAGTCGCTCAACTACTTGTGATGTAGCGTTAACGGCTTCGTTAATTGTATGCATTTGTGTAATAGATTTCTCAATGACTTTATTCCCATTATCTGCTTTTTCTGAAGTTGTGACAGCTAAACTAGTAACAGAAGAGGCGGACTCAGCGATACGCTGAACACTCGTTGCCATGTCATCCATTGCGGTTGAACTTTCTTCAATGCTAGAAACTTGTGAACGAATATTGTGTTCAAGAGCATTCATAGTTTCTTGGGTCCTTGCGGTATTTTCCATAGAAGCGGTTGTTTCAATAAATACATTTTCGGAAGCTTCTTTTACACTTGTTGATGTTTGTTGAACTTGTTTTATTATATGCTGTAAGTTAGTGAGCATTTGATTAAAGGAATTTGCAATGTCACCAATTTCATCTTTACTCGTTACGTGTAATCTAGCCGTTAAATCTCCATCTTGAGAAGCTAATTCTTTTAACTTCTCATCAATTTGTCGAATTGGTTTAACGAGTTTACCAGAGAACCACCATGCTAATAAAATAGACGTTAATGTACATGTAATGAGTGAGAAGAAAATAATATATTGAATAAGTGATGAAGAAGACTCGACATCAGCAATTAATGCGTCACGTTTCTCATTTTCTTCATTTGTATATTTATTAAAACGACCTAAAAGATCATTTACATAATCTGTTTGTGCTAAAGCAATTCTAGATGCTTCGTCCCATTTTCCTTCACGCGCAAGAGGGAGTACCTCATTATCTATGACGCTACGCCATTTTCCTCCCATTAAAATGGCTTCTTTCATTCCTTCTGGGAGCTTTTTGTCACTTGTTACTTTCTCTCTAGTATCAGCTAATTTTTTCCCTTCTCGGTTGAACTTATCTAATCCTTTTTGATCATGTGATAGCAAATATTCTTGTAAACCAGCAACTTGTCCTTGGAACCAATCGCCACGTTCTTTTAAAATCGTCGCTCTTTTCGATACATCATTTTTTAACGTTTCGATTTCACTTGCTTGATTCATGGCGAATGAAAGAATAACAATAAGAGCAATGCTAAATAAAGAAGAAATGCTTAAGAGTGTGAACAGTAGTTTTTTTCGAATACTAACATATTTCATCGTTACCCCTAACCTCATTTAAACTGTTTATTATGATTTATAGATATTTAAAACGAAATTAATAAAAACATTATTATGAAGTTATTAATCTGTTCAATAAAAATTATAGCAGATAATGGAAGGAGTCAGATTGGTATTAGAAAAAGTTCTTAAAATGTATACATTTGCATATCATAAAATTCATAAATAAATATTAGAAATGCTATTGAAATTTGAAATGACATCATGTATACTTTTAATTAGTTGATAACGATTATCAGTATCAACTAAAAAACATTACTCTTCGTTATGTTGGTCATACCCCTTTTTGACGACGTAAGTCAGAGACGAAATGTTGAAATATCTTGTGTCCTATTCTACAGAATTATGGTAATCTCCAACCTCAACTTATATGCGTGAGCATGCAAAAAGGATCCTATCCGTGAAGGGATCCTTTTTTGCATGCTGTCGCAATTATTGTATATAGACCAGGGATACGTTCTTCGATTCCTTCTGGTGCAGTAGAAGGGAAGACCCATCTTTGATGAGATCCATGTTCTTCAACTAGTTTTTCAATTTTAAAACGTTCTTCCGCAAGTGTTGTAATGATTTCTCCTAGCGTCCAGCGACGGATGGCTGTTTTAGGTAGCGATTCTTTCTGTGCTTCTGTAAGAAGGATGCTATAAGCAACATCATCTTCAATTAATTCTTCATCGAAATAATTTCCACTTGCTCGAAATGATGGATGGTCTACTCCTAATAGCTTTGTGTATATTGGATGGTAATCGCGAAGGATAAGTATCCCACCTGGCTTTAGTAGTTGAGAAATTTTTTTGAAAAGTGGTTTTAAATCTAGAAAGTAATGAAGTACACCAAGCTCCAGTAATACGATATCAAATGACTCGGAGAGATTTACATCTAGTACATCAGAAACGATGTAATGAATAGAGACGTCTGCGGCGGCAGCAAGTTCATTTGCATATTTTGCATTACTTGCTGAAATATCAACAACTGTTACGTCAGAGCCTAAAAGGGCGAGAGCAACAGCTTTATTTCCTTTTGAGCCGAGTAAATTAATAATACATTTTCCTTTTGGAGATTGTATGTAAGGTAAATAATGTGCTACTTCGCGTGTGGGATCTTCCATGATTTTTTTCGCATAATCCTCCGGTGCCCCATGGCGATTTGTCCAAGCTTCATAAGCAGCTGTATTCCAGCTTTTTTCATTTATAGTGCTTAGTTGTTTTTGGTTCAATGTTATCACTCCTTTTGTGAACGTATAGGTATTCGGCGGGAGGATGGGATTTCCTTTTCGTTCCGGATAAAAGTTTGATTTTTCTGTGATTAAGTCGTAAAATACTTGTTATACGTAAAAGCGTTGAAAAGGAAAAGTAGGATGAACACATTCTTTCCAGAGAGCTTCGGTAGCTGAGAAGAAGCAAGAATATTCATTTGAACAATGGCCTTTGAGCTTCGTCCTGAACTTATCAAATGATAATAGTAGGCGGCGACGAGAGTTGGTACTCGTTATCAAAACCACAGTATAAGAGCATAGAGCTCCGTACTTGTTAAGGCTAATTATGTGAGTGATTGGCGAAATAAGGTGGTACCGCGACTGTTTATACAGCCCCGCCCTTATCTTTTTTAAGATAGGGGCGGGGCTTTTTATATTTTAAAGGAGGAATATAAGATGAGTATTTTTATTGGAGGCGCTTGGCCGTATGCAAATGGTTCGTTACACCTTGGCCATATTGCGAGTTTATTACCTGGAGATATTTTAGCGCGTTATTACAGGGCAAAAGGTGAGAATGTGCTGTATGTTTCAGGGAGTGACTGCAATGGAACACCGATTGCAATTAGAGCAAAACAAGAAGGTGTGACAGCAAAAGAAATTGCTAATAAGTATCATGAAGAATTTCAGCGATGTTTTCGTGATCTCGGTTTTACGTATGATTGCTATACACGTACCGATAGCGAGCATCATCATGAAACTGTTCAAAAAGTTTTTTTACGTTTATTAGAAGAAGGCTATATTTATAAAAAAACAGTGGAACAAGCGTATTGTGAAACGTGTACGCAGTTTTTACCGGATCGTTATGTAGAAGGAATATGTCCATATTGCCATGAAGCAGCAAGAGGAGATCAATGCGATGCTTGTTCTGCTATTTTAGATCCTCTTGATTTGTTAGAAAAGAAATGTAAGTTATGTGGTAGTACGCCATCTGTAGAGGAAACAGAGCATTTCTATTTTGCATTGCATACATTTCAGGAGCAAATTAAAAAAGTTGTAGAAATCGCAAAAGAAAAAGGAACATGGCGTGATAATGCAATTCAATTAACGGAAAGATATGTAAAGGAAGGGTTACAAGATAGGGCTGTATCAAGAGATTTACCAATCGGGGTATCAATTCCAGTGAAAGGGTATGAAGATAAAAAAATTTACGTATGGATTGAAGCAGTGGCAGGATATTATTCAGCGAGTAAACATTGGGCTGAAGAAACAGGAAAAGATGATCAAGAGTTTTGGAATAGCGATGCGCAAACATATTATGTACACGGCAAGGATAATATTCCATTTCACTCCGTCATTTGGCCAGCGGTATTACTTGGAATAGGGGAAGAAGCAATCCCGCGTCATATCGTTTCGAATGAATATTTAACAGTTGAAAAAAGAAAATTATCTACAAGTAAAAACTGGGCAGTATGGGTGCCTGACATATTAGAACGCTATGATCCAGATTCTATCCGTTACTTCTTAACAGTAAATGCACCAGAAAATCGTGACACTGATTTTTCATGGCGTGAATTTATTTACAGTCATAATAGTGAATTGTTAGGAGCATATGGAAACTTCGTGAACCGCACATTAAAGTTTATTGAAAAATATTATGATGGCACTGTACCAAAGGGGACTATTGATATAGAGCTGAAAGATAAAGTAGAAGGATTATATAAAAATGTAGGAGAGGCGATTGAGCAAACTAAATTTAAGGTGGCGTTAGAGACAATATTTGATGCAGTACGTTTTGCAAATAAATATTTTGATGAAAAGCAGCCTTGGAAACAAAGAGAAGATGATCCAGTTTCGTGTGAAGAAACGATTTATAACTGTGTGTATCTTATCGCTAATTTTGCAAATCTCCTTGAACCGTTTTTACCATTTTCAAGTGAAAGAGTTAGAAGCACATTGTCGATTATTAAACGAAATTGGGAACCGCAAAATACGTTGCCAAGTAGAATTGATAGCGTGCAGCCACTATTTGAGCGAATCGATGTAAAACAAATTGAGCATGAGGTAGGGAAGCTATATGGAGCGGTAAAGTGAAATATAGAAAAAGACCTTTCAAGTAAATGAAAGGTCTTTTGTTATGCAGTATGATTCTCTTTCTTATCTTTCAAAAAGAAAAGTACGGCAAGGATTACAAGAATAATAGCTGCAATAGCATACGTTATTTTAAATGTAGTATTAAAGTTTAAGTACTCTACGAAAGGAGTTTTCACTGCTCCTGCATATATACAAACGGGAATGAGAAGTAAATCGTAAAATTTCTTTTCTTTCATATATCTTATTAGGAAGAAGATACACATAATAGCAAAAAATATGATGCTTAAAATAGTCATTTATACCTCCAGATAAATTTACTTATTTTAATTGCAGTTATATCTTTTATATAAATTCTGTATTTTTTCAAGCGCTATGCACGCGATTGTGTTTCCTTTCTTTCCTAGCCGTAAGCAGCTGAGGAGTGAAAATCCCAACCAATATAAAAATAATACCAATCCACTGCATGAATGTTACGACTTCATGTACAAGTGTAATAGAAGCGATAATAGCAGTTGGTAATTCAGCTGCACCTAATATTGTACCGAGTCCTGTTCCAACCTTTGGTACACCGATTGAAAAACAAATGACAGGTACAACAACGCCGAATAATCCGAGGAAGAAAGCATATTTCCATAGACCGGCTTGGAGGGCACCATCTGTTAAAAAGGTTGGTGGGAAGAATAGACATACGATAAGAGTCGCACTTGTTGTCATGAGAAAGCTTTTCGTATAAGGGGGAACATCTGTAGCAACGCGTCCGCTTGCAAAAACATAGAATGAAAAAGAGACTGCAGCTAATAGTCCAAAGATAATCCCTTTCGTAGAAAAACTTTGTCCGAGGCCTTCAAATACACCACCTGCAAACAATGTACCAGCAAATAAAATAAGGATAGATATGATCTTATCGCGGCTTGGAAAGGTTCGATTTGCAATCGCTTCGATAATGACACCAATCCAAGTGAACTGAAAGAGTAGGACGACAGCGATAGATGCGGGTAGTTCTTCTACAGAAATAGCGTAGAAAATCCCAGTCATACTCATTGTTGTTCCGACGGTTAGTAATGAAAAGAATTGTTTTTTTGTTACTTTATGACGTGAAAAGAAAAGAACGAGTAGAAATAGTCCAATCCATCCGAAGACATATTGTCCCCCTAATAGTTGATGTGCTGAAAATCCATTTATGAATCCGAGTTTGAAAATAGTTGAAAGTATGCCGTAGCTGCAAGCACCGAATAAAACGAGCAATGAATATTTAAACTTATCCATAAAAAATCCTCCTTTTAAGTAATAAAAAACGCCCGCTATCCAAATAAGGATAACGGGCGAACGAAACAGAGTAAGACACTCTACAAAATTCCGCCACTCACACATGAAGTATGAGTTTGGGGTATGTAATTATAGTGAATGTTACATTGCTTTTGGGAATACAATGGAGCATTTTACACCTTGAGCTGTGTTTTGTATCCCGTAAGGAAACTGATGTTTATCTAATATTTGTTTCACGATATATAATCCAAGACCACTACCTTGTACTAAACCGTGTTTATCAGGGTTTGCGCGATAGAAAGGCTCAAATAAATGAGCAAGTTTATCTTCATCAATTTGTGAACCTGTATTCAATACTTCTAATGCGTAACCGTTTGGTTTTTCATAAAGCTTTATATATACGTGCTGATGGTCAATTGTATAATGAATTGCATTTGAAATAATGTTAAAAATAGCAGTTTGAATAAATTTAGGATCAGCTAAAATTTGTACGTCGTGTTTAATATTAGATTGTACATTTAATTGTTTTACAGATACAAAGTAATCTACTTTCTTTATAACATCCTCAATAATATTAGATAAAGAAATGACTTCTAAATTCGGTTTAAATTGAGGGTTTTGTATTTTGGATAATTCCGACATTTTTTCCGTTAATATGTTAATGTCTTGCATCATCTCGTAGGAACGTTTCAAATACTTATCTCTATCTTTATAAGCTCCAATTCCGTGAATCATGCCATCTAGTTGTCCCATAACGGCTGCGATGGGTGTTTTTAATTCATGGGATACCATAGACATAAATTCTTTACGAGATTGTTCTAATTGTTGTTCCTTCTTGAGCTCATTTCTTAAATCTTGATTGCTTTCATGTAAATTCTTCACAATATTTGGTACTTGTGAAGCGGCTACTGACAAATTAAAATCTGTTTGATCTGTATTTTTGTTAAGTAGCTTTTTATCTGAGAAATCAAGATTCATAATATCTTTTAAAGCATCGCTCATATATTGAAAAGGTTTAGCAATTAGTTTTGCGTACATTAAAGATCCGAGTAGAGATAATGCAAGCATTGTCGCGCCAACCTGTGGAGCTAACTGCTGCAACGCATCTGCTAACTTTGGATTATCATTTGTATCATTTGTTTTACTTGCTGCATTTTGTGTATGTAAGGCATCATTATTAGCGGCTTTCTTTTCTGCTTCTGTAAGCTGATTAGAAGTGCTATTTTTCCCCGAAAGGTTTTGTGTATGTTCTTTTGCTTTTGCAGTTTGGCTAGGCTGCAAAAGGTGATTGATAGCTGCAGAAAGAGATTTATAATCTACAATAGAAGATTGGAAATTAGAAATGTTCCCTTCTGACACAGCTTTATTTTGATTCGTTTTACTTTGATCGTTTTGCTTATCTGAATCCGCCTGTTCTGTAGTCGGCGTTCCATTTTCTTTCGCAAAACGTTCTTTATCGTAGTTTGAAGCTAGAAAGTAAATAATTTGATAAAGACAAAGTGATAAAAGAATACAAAATAATAAGGTTTTGATGAAAATATTTTTGGTGATGTTGTCTTTACTACGATTCGATTTTGTAGCCAATACCTTTCACCGTTTTAATATAAGTAATTCCTAATTTTTTTCTTAGGTTTTTAATATGTGTATCTATAACTCTTACATCACCATAATGTTCATAGCCCCATACCTTATTCAACAAATCACTTCTTGATAATACTTTTCCTCGATTTTGCAGTAAAGTATAAATAATTTCAAATTCTTTTGTTGTCAATTCAATTTGATTACCATGAACATAAGCTGCATATGCTGTAGAGTTTAACATCAATTCATGGAATTGTAGTATAGTTGCAGCTTCTGCTTCCTTCGTTGCTGCCCTTCTTAATACAGCCTCTACACGCTTAATAAATACAGTGTAATGGAACGGTTTCGTAATATAGTCATCAATACCTAACTCAAATCCTTTAATTTCACTTTCTTCATTATGTAAGCCTGTTAACATAATGATTGGTACATCAGATTGTCCTCGCATAATTTTACAAATACTATAGCCATCTATATCTGGTAACATTACATCGAGGAGGACAAGATCATATGAATTTTTTTGGAAAAGAAGAATACCTTCTGTTCCAGCACCAACTACATCAACGGTAAAGTTTTGTGCCATTAGAAATTCACGAATAAGTTCTTGTATATCTGGGTTGTCTTCAATCACCAGTATATGCGTCATAGTAACACCTCCTAAATAACGCTTTTTACTGCAATATTCGAATTCATCATTTTTCGAGTGACTCAGATTGTTTATACATATAATAAGCCCCCGCTATAAAATAATCATGAAGGTAGCAAGGGGAATAGTTTAGTGTTACTGAATAGTTCAGAATTACAGTAGTTCTATTATAGTATGTATTATAAAATTTATAAAACATTATAACTGTATAATTTTAATATCTACGTTTATCAATGTTTAGATATTAGCTAATCAAATCTATTCCTATTATATATGTAAATACAGTTGTTTTGCTACTGTAAATGAATAAATAAAATAAGCCAAGACATAAAATTCTTGGCTACACATAAATCTTGTTTTTAGGCTATTTGACAGTGACAGTAGCTTGCTGCTGAACGCGCTCAAATAACCAGTGTATATCATTATTATACATACGAATACAACCAAGTGTTGTCCATTTGCCGATTGCTTGATTATTGTTAGTTCCGTGAATCGCATAAGTTGTTCCGTAAGTTCCTGCCATATTTAATCCAAGCCAACGGTCACCAAGTGGATTACGTGGATCCCCGCCTTTAATTTTGCCTGTATAATAAGGGCGGTTTTTAATTTTATTTACGATTTGAAAAGTGCCTTTAGGTGTAGGCGTTGCAGCTTTTCCAGTAGCGACAGTAAAACTTTTTATAAATTTGCCATCCTGATAATAATCCATTTTATTTAACTGAGTGTCTACAATTAATTGATCTTTCGTTGTAGCGGCCTCTGCGCTAGCGAATGGAAGAGTTAAAAATCCTAATGATAATAGTGCGCTTAATAATAATTTTTTCATTGTTATTCTCCTTTTACTATCGTAATAGTCTTACATACAATGAAGTTGTAATCCTCGTAATGCTTTATTTACATTTTCATCTAATGTTTCAAAGAATGTAGTGATTTTGCTGTTGTGTTTGTTGTTTTTATCAATAAGTAATCTTTCGTTCAATAAAAGCTCACCACGTAGTCCAAAACTTTGAACTTGAATATTTAGCTCATCTTCATTTTCAGAAATAATTGGTAAGAAATAGTGAAAAGCTTTCGTTGGAATGATGTAGCTTTTGCCAATCATGCTTTCTTGGTTTGAGTTAGTCCATTTTTTCGTGACAATTTTAATATTCTTTTTTGAAACGATAAAAGATAGTGTTGTAGATTTTGTTAAACTTACGTCAAATTCACTTGTTTCACATATGTGTAAATTAAAAACGGTTTCATTTTGATGAGATTCAACATTTGTATTAATAAAATCGTGCATTTTATATGCTTCCATTTCGTATTCACCCTTTTTTCAATTTCGAAAAACGACTTATATTTATTCAAATTAATGCTTAGTCATATATTAGTTAAATTTTTCAACAAATTCCGATATAATCTTACAATACGTATATGAAGCTAATATGAAGTTAGCATGAGTTTGTGGTGGTTTTTTATTGAGAACAAAATAAGAAAGGTTTTTCAGTGTTAAAAAATGGATAAAATTTGCATATTATTAATGCGTCTTTTTGTTATTTCGACTTGAAAAATGCTTTTAGCTACTTAATAAAGAACGGAAATCATTAGTGTGACCCTTACAAAAATGTAATAAAAATGTAAGCTATTGTGATAGTTATTTCGACAATTTTTTTATACAATAATAGTAAGAAGTTGTACGTGATTGAAAGGAGAGATGACATGGAATGGATTCATGAATTATTTCAGCAATACGGGTACTATGTTGTACTTGTAGGTTTGCTGTTAGAATATATTGCACTTCCGTTTCCGGGAGAGCCAACGTTAGCATATGCGGGATTTTTAGCACATAAGGGTGATTTAAGTTTACCGATTTTAATTATTCTATCCTTTATTGGGACAAGTGTAGGAATGACGATTCAATACTTTTTAGGAAATAAATTAGGTATGCCTTTCATTCAAAAGTATGGGAAATACGTATTTTTAACACAAAGAAAAATTGACTTAACGAGAATGTGGTTTGATAAGTATGGGTACTTCTTAATTTTTATTGGTTTCTTTATTCCTGGTGTACGTCATTTCACAGGATACTTTGCAGGAATTATTAATTTACCATTCCGTCGTTTTGCCATTACAATTTATTCAGGCGCTCTATTTTGGGTATCATTCTTCTTAATCGGTGGTTACTGGTTAGGTGGAAATTTACATGATATCTTTGGAGTGCTAGAAGGTCATATCGGTAAAATCATTTTTGGAGTTATTGTGATTGTAGCGGTTACGTTAGGTATTCGTTTCCGTAAGCAGTTAAAACGAGTATTACTACAAAACGCAAGCTAATATGAAATCCATTCTATGTCAGAATTTAGGAAGGCAGTGCAAAAGCACTGCCTTTTTTATTTTATTGTTAAGACTATGTTTAATGCACATTTTACATTCTTTATAGGAATTTGATACAGGATAAGAAATAAGTATCTTGTCAATTATTATAGTCGTAATGACAATTATAATTGACAAAGATAAGGATATTATTTACAATTTTAATTAAATAAATGAAAAAGAGGGAAGACATGAAGCTTCAAAATCGAGTGAGGGAATTACGAGCAAAGCATCGTTTATCACAAGGGGATTTAGGGAAAGCGATTGGATCATCACGGCAAACGATTAGTTTAATTGAGCGCGGGGATTATGCACCATCTATCGTATTGTCGTTAAAAATCGCACAAATTTTCAATGTACCGGTGGAGGAAATATTTACGTTAGTAGAGGGGGAAGAGGACGATGAAGAGTAAGAGTAAGCGAAAAAAACAATTTGATTCTGTGGGGAAAATAGCATTAAGTATGATAGGAGGCTTTTTAACGTCTTATATAGCTTTAAATTTACTCTCGGATGAACCGAGAAAATTATCATCCAATACATTTATAGGTATATGTACTATTTTTGGAATTTTAATGATGTACTATACTTGGAAGAATACACGTATGTTAGCAGAGGCACGCGATGAAGAAGAGAGCGTACAAGGCAGAAAATTAGGCATTATAAGTATATATTTACGTGTAGGTGATATAGTTACGCAGGCATGGTTTGTATATGCAGTTATTACATGTAGACGTGCACTGTTGCAGGATACAAATGTTTCATTTGCGGTGTGGAATTTAGTAGCTTCTATTGTTTGTTTAACTACTGTAGTAACTATCGGACTCATAACAAAAAATCGTTATAACAAGCTATATCCTGAACAAGGTGTAACGTATATGGAATCTATGAAAATGTGGACGAAAAATGCAGATGAAGGATTAAAGCACATTGTGCATGAGGCTGGATATAAAGCGTATGAATTTACGAATACAATATTGGCATATGTATGGTGGGCTGCCGTTATATATACAGCTGCTAGTGATATCGATTTTGTGTTAATTGGTTTAATCTCATTTATTTGGATATTGCATCTCGGGAAGTTCATGTACGAAATGCAGAGAAAAATGATTTATTAAGGGGAGAAAAAGGTGGATATTTTAAGAAGGCCAGCTGGCTCAATGACAGTGGCGCTAATTCTGTCCATTTTATACGGAGTAATCCGAACTGGGAAATTAGAAGTAATTTTGAACCTATGGGCAATAGTTGGAATTTCATTGTTAGTGTTAGCCATTCATGAGCTAGGACATGTAGTATTTGGTGTAATAGGTGGTTTAACATTTAAATTTATGACAGTAGGACCCATTACTATTCAAAAAGAAAAGGGAAAATTACGCATTCGAGAAAATAAATTATGGGCGTACTTTGGAGGCGTTGCAACACTAGTACCACCTTCTATAGAGACACCGAATCTTTCGAAAAAATGGGCGTGGCTCACTTTAGGTGGACCGATTACGAGTTTACTATTTGGTATTACTTCCGGTTACATATACATGGTGAGTTATTATCAATATCTTTTATATTTTTCCTTTTTCCATTTTGCAATCTTTGTGGTTACAATTGTGCCGATAAAAGGAATGCTTATGAGTGATGGGATGCAATTTCTTATTTTAATTAAAGATGATGAAAGAGCTAGAAATCACTTATATGAGATTCAAATATCGAGTGAGTTATTTAGTTATAAAAGACCGAAAGATTGGGATGAAAGATTAGTAGAATTGAGTGAGGAGAAAATAAAAGAGAATAAAGGGATAAGAGAGATAATGAGTAGACTTATGCTCGTCTTTTTTGCTCGTGCAGATCAAGAGGGGATGGAAAGAGCGATACCGTATATAGAACGAATTGTTCAACTACCTGTAACGAAAGAAAATAAGTTTTTCGTTAGTAGTTTTCATAGTTGGTACCTTTTATATAAAGCCCTTTATCAGATGGATAGTCTTTCTTTGCAAGAAGCAAAGGAACATGCAAAGGCTATTACAAAAATGGACCTAAGTGGATATTACCGTACACAAGGAATTATTAAATATGTAGAGGGCAATATGGAAGCGTCCCGTACTTATATGAAGAAAGCTGATCAAGAATTAAAGAGCGCCGAGAAGAGTGAAATGGGATATTTACAATTAGAAAGAGAATGGTTTAAGCAGCTGAAAGAGAGGGTATCTTACGATGGGTGAGGTATCCTCTTTTTTATATGTCATCTTATGCCGTTCCATAAACAGCCTAGGGCGAGTAAAATGAGATAAGAAGAGCAAAGCTTGGAGGAAGTAAATATGGAAATCTTATCAATTATTTTGATAGTCTTGCTCATTTATGTTGTTTTTAAAGTGGCATATGTAGCATTAAAGATACTCGCGATCCTATTAATTATCTTTTTAATCGTAGAGTTCGGCAGTAAGTTGCTTGGGGGATAGGGTGTGTTGTGCGTTTTGAGTGTCGAAGGTTGTCGGTAAATCGATATCTTGTGTCGAAGCGTTGATATAATGAAAAAATCGTTGATATAAGTGGAGAAACAATCGATATATTTGAAAAATCGTTGATATATTTTAGTGAATACGAAGTGGGGTATATGGAAAAGAAGTTGCCGTGAGGGTAACTTCTTTTTATCGTGATGCGGGGATATGCAAACCAACATAAAAAAGCTGGAAGAGTATCTTCCAGCTTAAGAGTTACTTTCGATTTGGCGACCGCTATCTTCTTCATTGTCTTGTAATAGGTTGAATACGTCTGCTAAGCAGAATGCAATGAACCAAGTCCATAGACCGTGGAAGAAAGCTGAGCTTAATTGAAGTGGTAATGTATAGTTTGTCATTGAGTAGGAAATACATCCACCAACGATTCCGATCATTGTTAATAACATTGTTTTTTGAGCATTTTCTTCTGGATTAAAGAGGAAGTAAATGTATCCGCCTAAAATTGAAGCGCTTACAAGTGTTTCGATTCCATTAAAGATGATATTCTCTCCAAGCTGAGTGTTTGTCCAGAAGCAGATTGTTCCGCCGATAATAGCAAACAGGACAGCTATTGTATATCGTATATATTGATTCATATGTTCATCTCCTTATGTAATAAGATGATTTGGAAGTCAAAAAGGTAGGTATAGTATATTGAAGTGAGTTTTAATTGTACGTATCTTTTTATAAAAAGATCATTGAAGAGTAACTAAGATGATCGGTTGTTTAAACCGTTACGTGTATGGTGTCTGAAATATACCCGACTGCTCGTTTCTTTTTGCTTGTAAAATAAGAGAAACTTCCAAGTCTATATACTCTTTTTTTGTGAGTCTGCTTTCATTATAACACATTTAGGGACATAATAATAGAATTATCTGATTTTGTAATAAGTGTAAAAAATAAAAAGCGCAAGGAAATACCATTAACGGTGCAGTTTAGTGGAAGAAGGATTTTAATTTATTATGATGAAATATGTAATAAAGGTGAGATCTAAGAAGGAGGCTTAAATACTATAAAAAATGTTTTATAGTATGAATGTAAGGGAGGAGAGCTAACTTGGAGTTCACAACAGAAAGATTAATAATTAGACCTTTTAAGAGTACTGATTTACAGGATGTATTTGTTATTTATAATAGTGATGATACATGTAAGTTCCTATTACATAATAAGTGGACTCATGAAGACATGCAGAAAAGATTTAATAAGAAGTTAGCAAATAATGTACTTACTAAAGAATCAATATTAAGTTTGGCAGTTATATACAAAACTAAAGTAGTTGGTGATTTATCCGTATGGTACACAAATATGAAAGACACTGTTGAGATTGGTTATAGTTTTTCAAATGAAGTAGCTGGGAAAGGTTTGGCGACAGAAGCAGTAAGTAGTTTGGTATTGAAATTATTTAATGAATTTAATGTACATCGTATACAGGCTAATCTTGATGCACGTAATACAGCTTCACAAAAATTGTGTGAACGAATAGGCATGAGAAAGGAAGCCCATTTCATACAAGATTTTTGGAATAAAGATGAATGGACAGATAGTATTGTATATGGGATGCTATCCTCCGATTTGTAGTAATAAACTTAGTGATTTTATTATGCTAAAAGGTACGTGAGTTGAATAACAAAGGGCATAACATATTATATATGACTAATATGTTATGCCCTTTAATTTATTAACCTTTTTTATATGCGTTTGAAACGGCCGACAATTTCAACTGTTTCAGTAATGTTCATAAATGCTTTGTTATCCACTTGACGGATAATACGTTTCATTTCGCCTAACTCATAGCGAGTCACGACAGTGTAAATCATTTTTTTCTTATGGTTTGTATAGCCGCCGACAGCGTCTACCATTGTCACCCCGCGTATGCCGTGATGTAGTAGTGCGCTTTTTATTTCCTCACCTTTTTCTGTAACTGTCATTATCGTTAATTTAATATGTTTCGTATGCACAGCATCGATAACTTTGCTGACTACAAACCGGCTAATTAACGTATAAAGTGTAATATCCCATCCGAAAATAAAACCTGCTGCAACAAGTAAGACTAAGTTGAATACAAAGATGATTGCTCCAATTGAAATATCTCGATGTTTCGCTACAATCAATCCAACAACATCAAAGCCACCTGTTGAAGAAGCAAATCGGAATATGATTCCGGAAGCTGCTCCGCAGATTACACCACCGAATACAGAAGATAGTAAAATATCGTCTGAAACCTGGTGTACAGGGATAATGTTCATCGCTAACGATGATACAGCTACAAAGTAAGCTGTTAAAAAGGTTGTCTTCTTGCCTAAGTAAAAGTGACTTAAAATAAGAAGAGGAATGTTTAGTAAAAAGATAAGTGCACCGATATTGTAGTGCATTAAATAACCGATAATCATCCCTACACCAGCGAATCCACCGCTAATCATGTTATGCGGGATAAAAAACATATTCATAGAAATTGCATACAAAATAGAAGCTATAAAAATAACAACCAACTGTATCATAAATTCTAAGTGAAATGTTTTAGCTGCTGGGAAGGATAAAAAGGCGGTGTCGGGAACGTAATCGGCGTCTCCTAGTTGACCCATAGTATGTTTCATCTCCATATTCATTTTTGATTACAAGAAGAGAATAAAGGTTTTTTCAAAAACTGGCAATAGTTTTATTATAATGCAAAAATTTTATAAATTTCTAATAAATCAAGCCTATTCATTGATGTGCGTGAATATACTAAAGAAAGCGAATACAACGTTTCTTAATTATTATTTTCTTGAGAAAATATGCAAAATACTTTTTTTGAAAATAAAAGGAAATAGAGAATGTTTGCCTAATGTGCTAAAATGACCTTATTAAGGATGTGAAGCGATGGAATTTTTATTGCAGGATGCAATTCTATATATATCGTTTGTAACGACGGCACTTTGTTTATTAGAAGTTTTCTTCCTTGCTAATGTTTCTCGCTTTGTGCGTCAACAAGCGTCAAGCGGTAGACAAAGAGCTTTTGCGCTAGTTGATACATGTGAAGATAGTGCGGGAAATGTACCGCTATTTTCTATTTTTTATAAATATGGAATGATTCGTTCTGTACGCAGACAAGAATCAAGTGAAGAGAATGACGAGGTCGGTCCGTATACACCAATGTTTCGCTAAATAATTACGAAACATTGGAGGAATGAACATGTTAAAATCATACCGAGCTGTGCTCGTTAGTTTATCATTATTATTTGTTTTTGTTTTATCTGGTTGCAGTAATGCAGCCCCAATTGATGCACATAGTACTGGGATTTGGGATCATTATTTTGTATATCCAATCTCGTTTATGATTCAATTTGTTGCTCATCATATACCTGGAGCTAGCTTTGGGATTGCTATCATTATTATGACGCTCGTTATTCGTTCAGCAATGATTCCATTAGCTGTTTCGCAATATCGCAGCCAAGCGAAAATGAAGAAAATGCAACCTGAATTGCAGAAGTTAAAGAAAAAGTACGGTGATGTAGGCAAAGATCTTGAAAAACAAAAGCAGTATCAAAAAGAAATGTCAGAACTAATGAAATCAGGCGGTTGGAATCCACTTGCTGGTTGTTGGCCATTATTAATACAAATGCCGATTTTCTCTGCTTTGTATTATGCGATTAGCAGAACGGAAGAGATTCGCACATCTTCGTTTTTATGGGTGAACCTAGGACATGCAGATCCATATCATATATTACCGATTATTGCAGCGTTAACGACATTTATTCAGATGAAAGTTTTCCAATCGAATATTACATCTGGAGAACAAGTACAGATGCTAAAGATGCAGCAAATTATGATGCCGGCAATGATTCTATTTATGGGGTTTGCGGCGCCATCAGGACTTGTGTTGTACTGGATAACAGGTAACTTATTTACAATGACACAAACAATTGTATTAAGAAAAATAATGGAACGTGAAGAGTTACAATTACAAAAAGCATAGAGAAACACCGCTCATTACGAGCGGTGTTTTTTTGTTAAGTCGTTAAGGAAATGTTAAGAAACCGACATTACTATAGGCATTGTATACGAAAGTGTACATGCATTAGAAATATGAAGGAGGAAATTTCCTATGAAGAAGAAAACAGTTGGGTATTTAGCGATTGCAGGTGCGTTATCATTCGGAATCATTGGAGGAGTCGGCATTCCGGCATTCGCGGCAACGAATACTCCAGCAGTGGATCAGCCTGCAAAAACGGCGAAAAAGGATTTGGATGACGCTACAAAACAAAAAGTAAAAACAATTATGGACGATACAAAGAAACAGTTAGAGGAACTAGGTGTAAAGCTTCCAGAGAAAGAGAAGCGTAAAGACATGTTTGCAGGATTAGATGAACAGGCGAAAGAAAAAGCGAAGTCCATTTTAGAGCAAGAGAAATCCGGAAAACTAACACGTGAACAAGCAAAAGAGGAATTAACAAAGCTAGGCGTGAAAATGCCGGAGAAAGGTAAGCATGGAGACATGTTTGCTAACTTAGATGAACAGGCGAAAGAAAAAGCGAAGTCCATTTTAGAGCAAGAGAAATCTGGAAAATTAACACGTGAACAAGCGCAAGAGGAATTATCAAAGTTAGGTGTGAAAATGCCAGAGAAAGGTAAGCGTAAAGATATGCTTGCTAATTTAGATGAACAGACGAAAGAAAAAGTGAAGTCAATTTTTGAGCAAGAAAAATCCGGAAAATTAACGCATGAGCAAGCAAAAGAAGAATTAACGAAGTTAGGCGTGAAACTTCCAGAGAAAGAGAAGCGTGAAGACATCTTTGCGGGATTAGATGAAGCAACAAAAGAAAAAGCAAAAGCGATTTTAGACAATGAAAAGAAACAATTAGAGGCATTGAATGTTGATTTACCGCACCATAAGTTTTTTATGAAAAAAGAAGATAAATAATTGAATGAAGTCGTATCTTTCGTGTGGGCAACAGGAAGGTACGTGCAAGGGCCGATTTCTATAAGTAGAAATCGGTCCCTTTTAATGAGGCATTGAAATTCTTTTTATTGTTAGTATGTATCCGAAGACGCAGTAGAAGATTGCAAAACCGATAAACACTTCCGTATATTGATATTTACCCAATACGTAGAAGGAAACAGCTGGTATAATAGCTACCGCTAAAATGCTATAACCAGGATACTTGTTTCGATACATGATAGCGAATAGAACAGAGAGAAACGTAGCGATGATACAAAAGACAGCAATCATTATTAGTACACCTCCTAAAAGAATTATACCATTTTTAGGGAATTAGAGAAGTTTTGTATGTTCTGTTATAATATAAGAAGAGAAATATTTCCTATGTTATATAAAAAAATATATTGATTTTTTCTAACAATTCAATATAATGAACAATAACTACAAAATTCGACATCAAGAAGTGATGATGAGGACATGATCAATTTTTTACGATTCTCAGAGAGGGAAGCCTTTGGCTGTGAGCTTCCTAATACGGAAAAATGGATTACCACCTCTGAACTGCAGCAGTGAACGAGCATCTAGTAATTGCTTGCCGGCAAAAACCGTTATTTAGACTTGAGAAATTGGTGAAGTGTGTTACTTTGCGAATTGAAACAAGGGTGGAACCACGAATACAACACTCGTCCCTTTTTTAGGGAGGAGTGTTTTTTTATTTCATTTTTGCATCACACTAGGATTGGAAGGAGGATACGCAGCATGCATCATGATGAGAAGAACAAAATTGGTTTAACAGTAGCACTTTCTATCGTAGTAGGAACGATTATTGGATCTGGTGTGTTTATGAAACCAGGGAGCGTATTAGATTACTCGGGGAGTTCTAATATGGCCATTCTTGCTTGGGTAATTGGTGGTCTGTTGACGCTAGCAAGTGGTTTAACAGTAGCTGAAATTGGAGCGCAAATCCCGAAAAATGGTGGGTTGTATACGTATTTAGAGGAGATTTACGGGAGTTTTTGGGGATATTTATCAGGTTGGATGCAAACAATTGTTTATGGACCTGCTATTATCGGAACATTAGGTTTATACTTTAGTTCTTTAATGATTAATTTTTTCTATTTAGATAAAGTGTGGAATTTACCAATTGCAATTGGAACGGTTGTGTTCCTTGGCGTTATAAATAGTATGGGAACAAAATACGGAGGTATCGTCCAAACAATCACGACAATTGGGAAGATGATTCCGATCATATTAATTGTCGTGCTAGGTTTTTGGAAAGGGAATAGCGATATCTTTAACGTAGTAGTGCCGATATCAGAAAATCAAAGTATCGGTATGGCAATTTTAGCAACGTTATTTGCTTATGACGGATGGATTTTACTTGCTTCGATTGGCGGAGAAATGAAGAATCCAACAAAGTTATTACCGAAAGCAATGACAGTGGGGATTTTAATCGTAACTGCTGCTTACGTATTAATTAACTTGGCGTTATTAAATGTATTACCAGCAGCGAAAATTGTAGACCTTGGAGAAAATGCGACAGCGACAGCTGCGGGTATGTTACTTGGAGAATATGGCGGGAAAATTATTAGTATCGGTATTATCGTTTCTATTTTCGGCTGTTTAAATGGAAAGATTTTAACGTTTCCACGTATCCCAATGTCTATGGCAGAGCGTGGACAACTTCCATTTTCTAAGTTTATTGCAAAGGAAAGTCCGAGATTTAAAACACCAGCAAATGCGATTACTGTTGAAATCATTTTAGGAATTATTTTAATGATTATTAGTGATCCAAATAAGCTATCTGAGATTTCCGTATTCATTATTTATATTTTCTATGTAATGACGTTTATTGGTGTCTTCATTTTAAGAAAACGTAATAAGAATAAAGAGCGTGCATATAGTGTACCGTTATTCCCAATCGTACCAATCGTAGCGATTTTAGGTTCGTTATTTGTAATTGGTAGTGCGATTATTAACAATCCAGTAAGTTGTTTCTTATCGATTGGAATTGTATTTACGGGACTGCCGGTGTATTGGTACTTGAATAAGAAGAAAGAAACAGAATGATGAAAAGGTAGGCGTATTATACGCCTACCTTTTTTACTGTAAAAAAATTGTACTTGCTTCCACTTTCTATTTTGGTTACTATGATGGTAGTAACCAAAATAGAAAGCGTGGGGAAAGACTTGAATTTTCGTGTTTATATTTTAGCTATCGCGGCTTTTGTAGTCGGAACGGTTGAGCTAATTATAGGAGGAACGCTCGATTTAGTTGCCAATGATTTAGGAGTATCTATTAGTGCAGCTGGTCAGCTTATAACAATATTTTCGGTAGTATTTGCTTTGTCAGGTCCAGTTTTATTAGCTTTGACAGGGAAGTTTGAAAGAAAAACATTGTATGTTGGAGCATTATCGATTTTCTTAATCGGAAATATTATTTCGGCATTTAGTGTGAATTACGGAATGCTGATGTTCTCAAGGGTTATTTGTGCGGCCAGTGGTTCATTAATTATTGCACTATCGGTAACACTTGCTTCTAGTGTAGTAGAACCGCATTTTCGTGCGCGTGCAATTGGAATCATTTTTATGGGAATTAGTGGATCACTTGTACTTGGAGTACCGCTTGGTCTTGTACTCGGAAATGCATACGGATGGCGTGCACCATTTGTATTAATTTCTGTATTAACAGTTATGGCAATAGCTTGTATTTCATTGTTCTTAACGAAAGTACCACCGACATCGGTATTATCAATAAAAGAACAACTTGCTACTTTAAAAGATAAAAAAATTGTAAGTGCACAGTTAACATCATTTTTGTTTTTAACGGGGCATTTAACATTGTATGCATATTTAACACCGTTTTTAAAAGATGTCATGCATGTTGAAGCAAATTGGATTAGTGTGTTTTACTTCATTTTCGGAATCGCAGCAGTAATTGGCGGCGGATTCGGTGGATGGCTTGCTGATAAATGGGGATCGAAGAAAAGTATTATCTCGATTATTATCGTATTTGCATGTGCAATCTTCATGTTGCCATTAATGACATTCTCATTCCCGCTCTTCATCATTATGATGGGACTTTGGAGTATGCTGAGCTGGGCGATTTCACCAGCGCAGCAAAATTATTTAATTGAAATTGCACCGGAATCAGCTGGTATTCAACAAGGTTTAAATAACTCTGCGCTTCATTTAGGAATTGCACTTGGTTCAACAGTAGGTGGAGTTGTTATTGAAAAATCATCTGTTATATATAATGCTTGGGTAGGTGGTGGCTTTATTATATTAGCACTGCTTTGCGCGATTTTCTCGATTACGAGAGGACGCTCTACTCAGTTCGTGAAAGAAGAATCTATCGTTTGATAGGTTCTTTTTTATTTGTAAAATATTGCAGGTTTTGGTAGAGAAATGGAGAAAAGGGTATGTAGCGAGGTGATAGTATATGGATTATTCAATTATTGGTTTTATATTCACAGTATTGCCGTTATTTGTGGTTATCATTGTTTTTAGATGGATTCGTTTCATCTATCAAAATTCAGAGAAACAGGTAGAGCAAAATGAGAAAATCATTGAGCTGTTGATGGAGATAAAGGAACAAAATAAAAAGGAGTCTAAGTGAAAAACTAGACTCCTTTTTATTATTTAATTAGTATCTTAATTTCATTAACAAACTCTTAATTTCCTCATCTTCCATAAAGAGATCATGATGTTTCTGAGTAATCTTTGCAAGTGCAACGTCGTGATAGAAAAATTCTGTAAAGAACTTTACGAAAGGTTGTGACATTGTTTTCATCGCTTGCCATGATTCTTGTTCTACGCCAGCAAATAAAATTTCACGATCGTCAACGATGAGTAGCAAGTAGCGCTCTAATGCATTAGGCTCTTCAGCTGGGATTAGAAAATGCATGTTTTCTAAGTCTGTTTCTACTTCTCCAACAATAAGAGATTCGATTTGAACACCTTGTTTTGCTTTTTGTTCTAGTAAAGGGAGATATTCTAAAAGAGTATCATTCCAAGCTGAAATACGGATGGATTCTTGTGCACTTTCAATGAGTTCTTTACTTTGAACTCGAATAGAAGATTGCATTTTTAAGCTCCACACACGGTCATCTGTAAATGATTTTTTTGATATGTTTGTTTCCAGTTCTTTAATATTTGATTGGAATTCTGTCGTTAATTTTTCAATTGCTAGTTTTAGTGGTAATGCTGTATACAATTTTTTCTTTTCTGAAACAGAATCCATTACCATTCCTTTATCGATTAGGCGTGCTAGTACTTCATATATTTTTGCTTTTGGAACACCTGAATGCTTCACAATTGTTGTAGCATCTAATGGTTCATTGCTTGATACGACAACTTCATAAGCTTGGCTTTCATATTGTGAGAAACCGAATTTTTGTAACATAGTTCCCTCCGAACGAATGAGATTATATTTTAAGGATAATGAACTATTTGTTTTTGCACAAGTGGTAGTCCGTTTTCTAATTGTATTAAGGTGAGAATTAATTTCAATTTTTTAATTTTATCTATTATACTTAATATAATGATTAATAAGATTTCAATTTAATGCGAAGGGGATGCTGGGGGGAAGATGTTAAGAAGTTTACGTTTAAAAATTGCGGTAGTGTTTTCAGTACTTATTTCTATGATGTTCGTAATATTGGGTACAGCTGTGTATCAATTACAGAAAGAAAAGGAAGTGCGTTCCTTAGACGAGTATTCTCAAAATGCGATGGATCTTGTGACAGAGCAACTTACGACATTTGTTCAAAGAACGGATGAAGATATGGGGTATTACGCGAACAGTGAGATGATTCGTAATATGCTTCAAGGTGGGGTTACTCCAGAAGAGGAAGCGTTTTTAACGAAAGAGTTTGCAGAGTATAAAAAGAATCATCCTGGTATTTTAGATTTATATATTGGTACGAAAGATAAAAAAACATTAAGTGCCAATCTTGCTGAAGGTGGGCAAGTGCCAGAAGGATATGATCCAACGACAAGACCATGGTATAAAGATTCAGAGGCTGATGTAAAAAAGGTCCATTGGGGACAACCTTCTTATGAAATTGCAACAGGAAAGTTAAGTGTAGGTGTTTCTAAAGCAATTACAGCTCAAGATGGATCTGTATTAGGCGTTGTTGCGATGGATGTATCGCTTGGGACGATTCAGAAGTTGCTTCACAATATTCAATACAATAATGACGGAGAAATGTTTATTATAAATGATAAAAATATGGCTCTTGTTTATCCAGAAAAGATAGGAAAAGATGTTTCTAAAGAGCCACTTATAAAGAGCTTGAATAAAGAGGTAACAAAATATGCGGGCAGTACAATAAAAGGTGAAGATGTAGTAGTTTATAGTCAATCATTTGATACGATGAAATGGACGATAGGAATCTTTTATCCGAAAGAAACGATCGATGGGTTATTAAATAGTACGAGGAATACAGTTATTATAATGGCATGTATTAGTTTATTAGTTGGAATCGTAGCTTCCTACTTGTTCTCAAGAAGATTAGCAAGACCACTGCAACTATTAAAGAATCACGTGCAAAAAGTAGCAGAAGGCGATTTAACGCTGCGAATGAAAGTGACAAGTAAAGATGAAGTTGGAGAGTTGACTAAGCACTTTAATGATATGGTTGAACAAATGAATGAAATGGTAAGTAAAATTAAAAACAGCGTATCAACGGTGCAACAATCAACGAATAGTTTACATTATTTAACGAACGAAACAGTAGCGGCTAGTAGAGAAGTTTCAGGAGCGATGGATGATGTGAGCGGAGGAGCTTCTACTCTTGCGAATAGTGTGGATGAAGTTTCAGCTCAGCTCGAGAATATGGCGGAGTCAGTGGAACAAATGAATAGCTCCGTTGGTGAAATAAAAGGAGTGGCTGGCAAAGCGGAAGAGGCATCTAAGCAAGGATTAAATACAATGAGGAATTTAATCCGTACGAGGGGACAATCATCTTCGATTGTTGTTCATACAGAAGAAGCATCGGATAAGTTAGAACAAAGAGTTGGATCGATTCAAAATGTTGTTGAGCTTATAAAAGGTATTTCGGATCAAACAAATTTACTTGCTTTAAATGCTTCGATTGAAGCTGCCCGTGCAGGTGAGCAAGGTAAGGGATTTGCGGTTGTTGCTGAAGAGGTTCGGAAATTAGCGGAACAATCAAAAGAGGCAACAGGAGAAATTACAACGATGATTGGTGATGTGCAAGTAGAAGTAAAAAGAGTTGTAGAAGTTGTAAGTAAATTGAAAGACATTGCAGATGTGCAAAATAAAGTGACGACAGAGGCAGAAATGGAGTTCCGCACAATTATGTCAGTTGTAAATACGATTAGTACTTCAGTTGAAAAAATTGTAGAAGAGGTACATAACATAGGTTACGAGCAAGGAGAGATTACAGCGGTAATGCACACAATTGCTGGTACGAGTCAAGAAAGTGCAGCTGTTTCCGAAGAGGTACATGCTGCAACGGAATCACAGGTGAATCATTTAGAAAAGGTAGCTCACACGATGGAAAGTTTGACAGAACATATGAGAGATTTAGAAAGATTAGTCGAGCAGTTTAAAGTGGAAGAGTAACATATTAGTAAAATGATGAGGATTTCGGTAAAATAGACAATGGATATATAAGAAACGATTATAGGAGGAAGACTACTATGGCAATTGTTGATGTATCGATTATTCCAGTAGGAACAGGTAATCCAAGTGTTAGTGAATATGTAGCAGAAGTACAAAAGGTGCTAGAGAAAAATGCGGATCGCGTGAAGTATCAATTAACACCGATGAATACAATTATTGAAGGAGATCTTCCTGTCATTCTAGAAGTAATTCAACAAATGCATGAAGTGCCTTATACGAAAGGTGCACAGCGTGTTGCAACAACAATTCGTATTGATGATCGTCGTGATAAAGTAAGCACAATGGAGAAGAAATTAAACTCTGTTCGATCAAAATTATAAGAAAAAGCAGCGATCTTCGCTGCTTTTTTCATATAGGAGGTAAATGAAATGAGTGAAAAGTTTAACGAGCAGTTTGACGGGTTACTAGAGAAATACACTGAGCTGTTACTTGGAGAGAGTAGTGAAGAGCGAAAAGAACAGGTGCAGAAGTGGGCACTTTATTCTTACATAGCGAAGACGATGCCAGCTTTAGTGAAGCATTGGAATGAGACATATCCAGATGCGAAAGAAGAGATGGTTCAGTTAATTACGGATATTAAAAGGCTGAATGAAGAGAAGCGAAATGAGCAGTGAGAAAACTTGAGGTGAATGTTACCTCAAGTTTTCTTTATTAATATCCTTATATAATTTACATGGAATATTAAGGGTTTTATAGGCATGTCGAATATTTTCGGTATGCCTATTTTTGCCCTAGTAAACCCGTTTTTTCTAAATGTCGAAAAATATTCCCTTCATATTTACATGCGAGAATATAGGTTTTTAAATGTTTTTATAGTATTTTATAAATTATCTAAATAATTATTTGTATCCAATAATTTTAAACAATGATATAATTTTGAAGAGGGGTAAAAAACAGATAAATTACAGTCATAGGGGTGAATTACATGGAACAATTAATGCGAAATTCGTTTCTTTTCTTATCTAAAAATAAAGCGCTAACAAAACTGGCTAAAAAGTACGGTTTACGCTTTGGTGCAGGTCGCTTCGTCGCAGGGGAGACGATTGAATTAGCGACAGCTGCCATTCAGGCATTAAATAAGCAAGGACTTTGTGTAACAATCGATTATTTAGGTGAATTCGTTGATAATGAAGCGGAAGCAAATGAAATGGCTAACCAATCGATTGAAGCGATCCGTGCAATTGGAAGAGAAGGTCTTGATTCGCAGCTTTCTTTAAAGATGACTTCTATGGGATTAGATATCTCTGATGAAATCGTAATGAACAATATGCGCCGTATTTTAGAAGCGGCAAAAGAAAATGGTGTGTTCGTTACAATTGATATGGAAGACTATACACGCTGCGGGAAAACAATTGATATCTTTAAACAATTAAAATCTGAATACGATAATATTGGTACTGTTATTCAAGCTTACCTATATCGTACAGAAAAAGATATTGAAGATTTAAATGCTTATAATCCTAATTTACGTCTTGTAAAAGGTGCTTATAAAGAACCTGAAGAAGTGGCATTCCCAGACAAGAAAGATGTAGATGACAATTATAAAAAAATTATTAAAATGCACTTATTAAATGGGAATTATACTGCAATTGCTTCACATGACGAAGCGATTATTGAATATACAAAAAAACTTGCCGAAGAACACAACATTCCAAGGGATCAATTTGAATTCCAAATGTTATATGGTATTCGTAATGAGCGTCAACTTGAGCTAGTAAAAGAAGGTTACAAAATGCGTGTTTACGTACCTTATGGAAACGACTGGTATGGCTACTTCATGCGTCGTCTAGCAGAGCGTCCAGCAAACGTTGCGTTCGTATTAAAAGGTATGGTTAAAAAATAACCAAGGAGTAAATACTCCTTGGTTATTTTAATTGCTGAAATGCGTAATGTGCCATTTTCTTCGTATCAGGATACAGTTGCTTGCGGGTAGAAGATAATACAACATTAATGACGCGTTTACCGTCTTTTTCATCCACTGTTACGACTGTATATTTGCCAAGTGCTGATAGACCGCTTTTACTTCCAATCGCATATGGATCGTCATATAGTTCTTCTCGTCCATAGTTTGCGATGTTTGGAGAGCGTTCTGAAGTATGTAGAGTTGTACGTGTTGAATTCATATATTCTAAAACAACTGGATACTTTAATGCTTCTTTCGTAATAATAGCAATGTCATATGGTGATACTTTATTCCCAATTGCATCAGCACCACTTGCGTTCTTGAAAGTTGCATGCTTTGTACCAAGTTCCTTTGCTCTAGCATTCATCATTTTCACAAATTCATTTTTTGATCCTGCGATATGTTCTGCAATTGATTCAGCTATTGGATCTGCACTAATGATAAGCATAAGTTTTAATGCCTCATCACGCTTTAATTTTTCTCCAGCACGAAGTTTAATTTTCTTGCTTTGACTTTCTGTTTTAATTGCATTTTCTGTAACCGTAATTTCTTCATCTTCTTTTACATTCTCTAGTAAAAGAAGGGTTGTCATCATTTTGGCTATACTAGCCGGATAAGAACGTTCGTCTTCGCGTTTCCCATATAAAATTTCACCTGTGTTTGCATCGATTGTAACCCCATATTGCCCAGTAATGTTAGGTTGATCAGCTCTTACAGCTTGTTGCCTTTGTGCATAAGAGAAGAAAATCATCCCTGTAAATAGTGTAGCAATCATTACAATCATAACTATTGTTCGTTTCATCATCGTTCCCTCTTTTGTTTTCCATATGTACAAATAAATTGGGCAGAAAAAGCAGCCATTAATCATTATGCCACGTTCTCTGCCCAAAAATATAGCGTTATTTTTCGCCCATATTATGCTTCTTATATTGTTGGTTATTACCTTGGCGTCCTTTTTCAACACCGTGATTATGTGGACCTGCGTTTCCAGTTACACTAGCTGCACTAATTCCAGCCTTTGAAGGGTTCTTCTTAAGTTTTGCCATATATATTCCTCCAGTTTCGTCAGATTATAAAAAGGAAAAGTGCATTTAAACAAAGAAAATACACATGTATAGCATAGCCAAATGAAAGAAAAATATTTATTTCAGAAAATTTTATCAATAAATATATTGCGAAAATTTAAACAGTATCATATATTTATTAGTAGAGGCTCACTCATTGATTGCGACTTATGTCGAAAAATTGAATGAGCATTCATTCAAGAATAGGGGGAGAATTGGATGTTCCAAATTAAAAAGGCTGCTGTTCTAGGTTCAGGCGTAATGGGTTCGGGAATTGCGGCACACTTAGCTAATATTGGTATTCCGACATTATTGCTTGATATTGTACCACCTGCGCTTACGAAAGAAGAGGAAGCGAAGGGACTTACATTAGAACATAAAAGTGTGAGAAATCGTTTTAGTAATACGGCTGTACAGAAACTATTGAAGCAAAAACCAGCTCCTCTGACAGTGAAAGGAAATCTAGCACTGATTGAAGCAGGTAACTTAGAAGATGATCTTGAGCTTCTTGCTGATGTAGATTGGATTATTGAAGTAGTAGTTGAAAACTTAGATATTAAAAAGAAATTATTTGAAAAAGTAGACGCTGTTCGTAAACCAGGTTCTATTGTAAGCTCGAATACGTCAGGTATTTCAGTTGAAAAAATGGCAGAAGGTCGTTCAGACGACTTCCAGAAACACTTCTTAGGCACACACTTTTTTAACCCACCACGATATTTAAAACTTCTAGAGGTAATACCGACGAAAGAAACAGATCCACAAGTATTAAGCTTCATGAAACTATTTGGCGAAGACGTTCTTGGAAAAGGCGTTGTTATCGCAAAAGACACACCAAACTTTATTGGAAACCGCATCGGTACGTACGGTTTATTAGTAACTCTTCAAGAGATGATAAAACGCGGCTACAGCATTGGGGAAGTTGATTCTGTAACAGGTCCATTAATTGGTCGTCCGAAGAGTGCAACATTCCGTACATTAGATGTTGTCGGTTTAGATACATTCGTACACGTTGCAAATAACGTATATGAAAACGTACAAGAAGAAGAGCGTGATGTATTTAAAGTACCAGCTTTCATGCATGACATGCTTGATAAAAAATGGCTTGGAAGCAAAACAGGTCAAGGCTTCTTCTTAAAACAAGGAAAAGAAATTTTAGAACTAAATCCTGAAACGATGGAATATGAAGCGCGTAAAAAATTAAAAGCTGCATCCGTAGAGTTAAGTAAACAAGAAAAAGGATTAGCGAATAAATTGAAAGCGCTTGTATACGCAAAAGACCGTGCAGGAGAGTTATTATGGAACATCATTACACCAACTCTTTTATACTCTGCAAAACTTCATAAAGAAATTGCTGACGATATCGTTGCAATTGACCAAGCGATGAAGTGGGGCTTCGGCTGGGAGCAAGGACCGTTTGAAGTTTGGGATGCAATCGGCGTTGAAAAATCTGTTCAAAAGATGGAAGAAAACGGCGTAGTCGTTCCTACTTGGGTGAAAGAAATGTTAGAGAAAGGTTTCACTACTTTCTATAAACATGATAACGGCGATAGCTACTATTACGATAATGGCGAATATAAGCTAATCGAGCGTAATAAAAAAGCAATTTCTCTTAAGCAATTAAAAGCGAAAAATGGTGTATTAAAGAAAAATAGCGGAGCGAGCTTAATTGATTTAGGCGACGGCATCCTTTGCTTAGAGTTCCATTCGAAGAGCAATGCAATCGGTATGGATATTACGCAAATGATTAACTACGCTGTTGATGAAGTAGAAAAGAATTATAAAGGTCTTGTTATCGGTAACCAATCGAAGAACTTCTGCGTTGGTGCGAACCTAGCAATGATCTTAATGGAAGCACAAGACGACAATTACTTTGAAATTGAGTTGGTTGTGAAAAACTTCCAAGATGCAATGACGAAAATTAAGTACTCTTCTAAGCCAGTTGTAGCAGCACCATACGGTATGACGCTTGGCGGAGGTACAGAAGTTTGCTTACCAGCAGCTAGCATTCAAGCTTCTAGTGAAACGTATATGGGCTTAGTAGAAGTTGGTGTTGGCTTAATCCCTGGCGGAGGCGGTAATAAAGAGCTATACATTAAACACTTAAATAAAATGCCAAACGGTGTAGAGTTTGATCTGCAAAAAGTTGCGAATAAAGTGTTCGAATCTGTAGCGATGGCGAAAGTTTCTACATCAGCACAAGAAGCTGTATCGAACAACTTCTTAGGCGATAAAGACGGTATTAGTGTGAATGGTGATCACTTACTATATGATGCGAAACAGAAAGCACTTGCTTTATATGAAGCGGGCTATAAAGCACCGATTCGTAAAAAGATACCAGTTGTTGGTGAAACAGGATATGCAACTCTTGTACTTGGTGCAGAAGCAATGCATTTATCAGGTTACATTTCTGAACATGATCTTCACATTGCGAAGAAACTTGCATATGTCATTGCGGGCGGAAAAGTGCCGTACGGAACAGAAGTTGATGAGCAGTATTTATTAGATGTAGAACGTGAAGCATTTATTAGCTTAGTAAGTGAGATGAAATCACAAGCAAGAATGCAGCACATGCTTGTAAAAGGAAAGCCATTACGTAACTAATAACGAGGGGAGATATCGTTCATGAGAGAAGCTGTCATTGTTGCGGGAGCAAGAACACCAATTGGAAAAGCAAAGAGGGGTTCATTAAAAACAGTTCGTCCTGACGATCTAGGGGCGTTAGTAGTAAAGGAAACGTTAAAGCGTGCAAATTATGAAGGACCAATCGATGATTTAATTTTCGGTTGTGCGATGCCAGAAGCAGAACAAGGTTTAAATATGGCTCGTAATATCGGCGGACTAGCAGGACTTTCTTACGATGTTCCAGCTATTACAATTAACCGTTACTGTTCTTCTGGTTTACAAAGTATCGCTTACGGAGCAGAGCGCATTATGCTTGGTCACTCTGAAGCTGTATTATCAGGCGGAGCGGAATCAATGAGTTTAGTTCCAATGATGGGACACGTTGTTCGTCCGAATAGTCGCCTTGTAGAAGCGGCTCCGGAATATTATATGGGTATGGGACATACAGCAGAGCAAGTTGCTGTGAAATATGGAATTTCTCGTGAAGAGCAAGATGCATTTGCAGTAAGAAGTCATCAACGTGCTGCCAAAGCATTAGCGGCAGGAAACTTTGCTGATGAAACAGTATCTGTAGATGTGACGTTACGCTCGGTTGGCTCAAACAATAAACTGCAAGAAGAAACAATCATTTTCGCACAAGATGAAGGTGTAAGAGCAGAGACGACGCTAGACATTTTAGGTAAATTACGTCCAGCATTTAACGTTCGCGGTTCTGTAACAGCTGGTAACTCTTCACAAATGAGTGACGGTGCAGCATCTGTACTATTAATGGATCGTGAAAAAGCAGTGAGCGATGGCATGAAGCCACTTGCGAAATTCCGTTCATTTGCAGTAGCTGGCGTACCACCAGAAGTAATGGGAATCGGCCCAATCGCTGCAATTCCAAAAGCGTTAAAACTAGCTGGCTTAGAGCTATCTGATATTGGCTTATTCGAACTAAATGAAGCATTCGCTTCTCAATCGATTCAAGTTATTCGTGAACTTGGTTTAGATGAAGAAAAAGTAAACGTAAACGGTGGTGCAATCGCACTTGGACATCCACTTGGCTGTACAGGAGCAAAACTAACACTATCTCTTATTCACGAAATGAAACGCCGCAACGAACAATTCGGTATCGTAACAATGTGTATTGGCGGCGGAATGGGAGCAGCGGGAGTGTTTGAATTACTATAAAAAAAGTGGAAGCGGCTTGTTCAGAATGTGAGGGGGATGGAGCTTCAGACGTAGAGGCGCTCTTTGCCTCGTAGGAAGAAGCGAAGCCACCGAACATTCTAGCCGCTGGAACTGGATTATAAAAAAAGTGCAAGCAGTTCGCTCAGAACGAGACGACGCTAAAGCAAAGAATGGAAGCAACAAAGGTTTATAAAAAATAAACGGGAGAGCCAGCTTCTTTCAAAAAGAGAGAAGCTGCTCATGAAAATATGAAGGAGGAAATTTTCATGGAAAAAACAGTAGGAAATGCGGTTAAAGGCGGTAGCTTTTTAGTTGATGAGATTACGATTGATCAAGTGTTTACGCCAGAAGATTTTTCATCTGAGCATAAAATGATTGCAAAAACGACAGAGGACTTTATCGTAAATGAAGTTCTTCCAGAGCTTGAATATTTAGAGCAACATGAATTTGATCGTTCAGTTCGTCTTTTAAAAGAAGCTGGGGAGCTTGGTTTATTAGGCGCTGACGTACCAGAAGAGTACGGCGGAATTGGTCTTGATAAAGTAAGCTCAGCGTTAATCGCAGAGAAATTCTCTCGCGCTGGCGGCTTTGCAATCACTCACGGTGCTCACGTAGGTATCGGATCTTTACCAATCGTATTATTCGGTAACGAAGAGCAAAAGAAAAAGTATTTACCATTACTTGCAACTGGTGAAAAATTAGCTGCATACGCATTAACTGAGCCAGGTTCAGGATCTGACGCATTAGGCGCAAAAACAACTGCACGTTTAAATGCAGAAGGTACACATTATGTATTAAACGGTGAAAAACAGTGGATTACAAACTCTGCATTCGCTGACGTATTCGTTGTATATGCAAAAATTGATGGAGAGCATTTCTCAGCATTTATCGTAGAGAAAGAATACGCTGGTGTATCTACAAGCCCTGAAGAGAAGAAAATGGGTATTAAATGTTCTTCAACTCGTACGTTAATTTTAGAAGATGCGTTAGTACCGAAAGAAAACCTACTTGGTGAAATCGGTAAAGGTCATATTATCGCATTCAACATTTTAAATATCGGTCGTTATAAATTAGGTGTTGGTACAGTTGGATCTGCAAAACGTGCAGTAGAAATTTCAGCACAATATGCAAACCAACGTCAACAGTTCAAGCAACCAATCGCTCGCTTCCCATTAATTCAAGAGAAACTTGCGAATATGGCAGCAAAAACATATGCAGCTGAAAGTTCTGTATATCGTACAGTAGGTTTATTCGAAAGCCGCATGAGCACATTATCTGAAGAAGAAGTAAAAGACGGTAAAGCGGTAGCAGCTTCTATCGCTGAATATGCAATCGAGTGCTCTTTAAACAAAGTATTCGGTTCTGAAGTATTAGACTATACAGTAGATGAAGGTGTTCAAATTCACGGTGGTTACGGATTCATGGCAGAATACGAGATTGAAAGAATGTACCGCGATTCTCGTATTAACCGTATTTTCGAAGGAACGAACGAAATTAACCGCCTAATCGTACCAGGTACGTTCTTACGTAAAGCGATGAAAGGTGAATTACCACTTCTTCAAAAAGCACAAAAATTACAAGAAGAGTTAATGATGATGATGCCAGAAGAAGTAGGCGATGAGCCATTAGCACTTCAAAAATATTTAGTAACTAACGCGAAGAAAATCGGCTTAATGGTAGCTGGATTAGCTGCTCAAAAATACGGTAAAGCATTAGATAAAGAGCAAGAAATTCTTGTGAATATCGCTGACATCGTAAGCAATCTATACGCAATGGAATCAGCTGTTCTTCGTACAGAAAAAGCAATCAAAACAACTGGTCTTGAAAAGAATAAACAAAAAGTGTTATACACTGAAGTATTCTGCCAAGAAGCATTTAACGAGATCGAAGCAGATGCGAAAGAAACACTTATCGCAGTTGAAAACGGCGACATGCTGCGCATGATGTTATCATCATTACGTAAATTAACTCGCCACACACCACTTAACGTAATTCCGAAGAAACGTGAAATCGCTGCGAAAATTTTAGAAGATGAGCGTTACACAGTTTAATATCTTTAAAGAACAGTAGTCGTTTATACGGCTACTGTTCTTTTTTTGAAAAAAAGAAATTTTTAGTGACATAAAACTAATAGCATTAGTATAATAAAACTAATGATATTAGTTTTTTGTGAAAAGGGAGATGGGACTATGAGGATGATACATGAAAAAACGTTATATCAATTGTCATTTTTGCCAAGAGCGTTTCCTGTAAATTGTTACTTTGTAGAGGAAGAAGATGGTTTAACTTTAATTGACGCGGCTTTGCCATATAGCGCAAAAGGTATTTTACAGGCGGCTGAGAAAATAGGAAAACCAATTACGAATATTGTATTAACACATGCGCATGATGATCACATCGGTGCATTAGACGCATTAAAGGAAGTACTTCCTCATGTTCCAGTCTACATTTCTAAGCGGGACGCAAAGCTGTTAGAAGGAGATAAGACGTTACAAAAGGATGAACCAAATACGCCAATAAAAGGCGGTGTACCTAAAAAGATAAAAACGGTACCTGATGTTTTATTGGAAGATGGCGACCGAGTTGGATCGCTTCTTGCGATTATGACACCGGGACATACGCCGGGCTCCATGTCGTTTCTTGATGTACGAAATAAAGCTCTTATTGTTGGGGATGCATTTCAAACAAGAGGAGGTATGGCTGTTTCGGGACAAATGAAATTTTGGTTTCCGTTTCCAGCGATGGCAACGTGGAGCAAAGAAATATCATTACAAAGTGCACAGAAGCTAAGCGAATATGAACCTTCCTTGCTTGCGGCAGGGCACGGAAAAATGATAAAGGATCCAGGGGCTGTCATAGAGCTTGCTATTCAGGAAGCGAAGCGGAATATAGAAAGTAAGAAAGAGGGTTAATTTATGTCACCTAGAATCGGACTTACATTACAGAAAATTGTAGAAACAGCTGCAGAAATTGCAGATACAAATGGAATACAAGAAGTAACGTTAGCTTCATTAGCGCAAAGATTAGGGATACGTTCGCCCTCACTATATAATCATGTAAAAGGGTTACAAGATGTACGGAAAAATCTTGGTATTTACGGAATACAACAGCTGCATAACAAACTGGAAGAAGCAGCCGAGGATAAACAGATGGATGAAGCAATTCATTCATTAGGAGAAGCATATGTAGCATTTGTCCGAAAACATCCTGGACTATATGAAGCAACTTTTTTACGAGATGAAGAAGTAAGAAAAGCAGGTGACGGAATTGTAAAGCTTTGTCTTCGAGTTTTACAACAGTATGGCTTAGAAGGAGAGAATGCACTTCATGCGACACGCGGATTCAGAAGTATTTGTCATGGATTTGCTTCGATTGAACAGCAAGGCGGATTTGGTTTGCCGTTAGATCTGGATATAAGTTTACATGTATTATTGGAAACGTTTATTAAAGGATTACGTGAATAAGAAACGAGGCAAACAAAAACCTTAGAAGTGATTCTAAGATTTTTTAGTGCATATAATTCGAAAAGAGCGGTAGGCTTTTTCTCATTACATGATATTATTTAGCAGGTTTGAAAAATGTGTATATAGCTACGGAAAGGCAAACGAAAATAAAAGCAATAGGATCTTGATATGGACTAGGCTCAGAGCCCTTCTGGATTTCTGTAAGGAAGTCATGTGTTTTCATGTTCATTGCTCCTTTAACTAATAAGTTTTATATGATGCGAGGGTTATGGTGGATATATAAGAAATTTTTGGAATTTCATCTAATAATTATTCTATAGTAATCTAATTCCAAAAACTATATAATACAAAGCTTTCATGATATGTAAAATTGCATATTATTCTTTTTGAAAAATTTGTTATATTATCTATATATTTGTATTAAAGGGTTTTTGTTAAGGTAATGAAAACAAATGGAGGAATAGTATGAGAAAAACAGTATTAGACGCGTATAATGCAGAAAGAGAAGTAGATAACATAACATATAAAAATCTAGTTGTAACGATTGCAAGCATTCTAGGGTTCTCACTCTTAGGGGGATTATTCCTTGCTTTAGCCCTTGGGATTTTTGGAGAAGAGGTATTACGTGCTAATTTAGAGGGATATTATTTACTTCTATTTGATGCAGCTGTTGTTACTATTGTTTTATTTGCGTATAAACCAGTGCTTCATTTTATTAAGAACATATGGGATGTATCTATTTTAAAAAATGGGAAAACCTACTTGTATTTATTAATAGGTTTTATCATCATTGCATTAACTCAGTATGTAATGTTAGAGTTGTTTAGCTTTGAAAGTGCAGAGCAGCAACGAGATCAATTAGGGAGCTTAGGACTTCAAAATAGTCTACAAAGTATTATATATGTGTTAAGTGTTGCTATAATTACACCAATTAAAGAAGAAATTTTATATAGAGGTATTTTGTATCGATTTTTTGAAAAGAAATATAGTTTTCTAGTTGGTATCATTATTTCTTCCTTTATCTTTGGGATTCTTCATGGTGGTTTTCCAGTTACGGCAATGATTATGGGGATTGTATTTGCTATGTTATATAAGAAAACACAATCTATTTTACCTAGCATCATTTTACATATTGTATGGAACCTACTTGTGAGTATAAGTATGATTGTTTCTTTATAAAATTGAATGAATATTTAGCATAAAAGATGAATGGCCTAGCTATTCATCTTTTATTTTGTTTATATGTGCGAAAAGTTGATGAATACAATCCAAAAAGAACCAAATACTAATGATGAATGAACAAAGAAAGGCGGGTATGTTATATGCAAAACTTAACAGAGCTTGAAGTAGAAAACTTACGTCATTTAATTGGTGGACACGCAACAATTATTAACAAGTTGGAGCAGTATGCACAGACGTGTACAGATCCACAACTGAAACAAATGCTACAAAAAGATGCGCAAGATGCACGAAATACGAAACAGCAATTAATGACTTTCCTAGGATAGGAGGAAGAGAAAGATGAATGAAAAAGATATGGTAAATGATTATTTAGCAGGATTGAATGCAAGTTTAACAAGCTATGCAAATTATATTGCTCAGTCTGATAATGAACAGTTACATCAAACGTTAATTCAAATTCGTAATCAAGACGAGGCGCGCCAACGTAATATGTATGAGTACGCAAAGCAAAAGAGTTATTACAAACCGGCAGCACCTGCTAATCCAATGATTGTACAGCAATTAAAAAGTCAATTAAGTGCGGAACAATAGTGAAAAGAAAACGAGCGAATTTATTCGCTCGTTTTCTTTTTGTATATGTCAATAAATACATAATAAATATTTTTCCAGTTGTAACAAATATGACGAAAATGGAATATAACAATTCACAAAAAGGACAAAAACTTTGTTCAATATTTCACAAAGTATCCATGGTTTCTATCGTGAGAACCTCTATAATTAGGAGTGTAAAGAGCAAAAGAAATAGATTATATGATCAATTAGGAGAGATTGCTATGAAAAGACATACAAGAAAAATTGCAATTATCGGTACTGGATTAGTTGGATCAAGTTGTGCGTATTCTATTGTGAATCAAGGTATTTGCGAAGAGCTATTATTAATTGATATAAATCATGAACGTGCAGTTGGGGAAGCAATGGATTTATCACATTGCATTAACTTTACAAATACAAGAACAAAAGTATATGCAGGAAACTATGAAGACTGCAAAGATATGGACATTGTCATTATTACAGCAGGACCAGCACCAAAACCAGGGCAAAGTCGCTTAGATACTTTAGGAGCGAGTGCGAAGATTATGGAAAGTGTTGTTGGTGGCGTAATGGAAAGTGGATTTGATGGTATTTTCTTACTTGCATCGAACCCAGTTGATATTATTACATATCAAGTTTGGAAATTATCTGGATTACCTAGAAATCGCGTAATCGGTACTGGTACATCACTAGATTCTTCTCGCTTAAGAACAATTTTATCTGAAATGCTACATGTAGACCCTCGTAGTATTCATGGGTATTCATTAGGAGAACATGGTGATTCTCAAATGGTTGCTTGGTCTCATGTAACTGTTGGTGGAAAGCCAATTCTGCAAATTTTAGAAGAACAAAAAGAACGATTTGGAGAAATAGATTTAGATGAAATTGTTGAGAAAACTGCAAAAGCTGGCTGGGAAATTTATAAACGTAAAGGAACTACTTATTACGGAATCGGAAACTCTCTAGCGTATATTGCGAGTTCAATCTTTAACGATGATCACCGTGTCATTGCTGTATCAGCCATTTTAGATGGTGAGTACGGTGAATACGATATTTGTACAGGAGTACCAGCTATTATTACTAGAGACGGTATAAGAGAAGTTGTAGAACTCAATTTAACAGAGGATGAAGAATCTCGATTCGCAAAATCAAACGATATTTTACGTGATTATATGAAAACAATTGGTTACTAACTTATAGAAGAAGGTGAAACAAATGAAGGAATATATAATGTCTCGTGTATTTAAAGCATCTGCTGGTATCGCACAAGGTATTTTCGTATCCCTCGGAATTGGTTTACTAATCGAAAATATAGGAAGAATTGTTGATATTCCGTTGCTTATTACAATTGGAGTTGTTGCAAAATCACTTATGGCACCAGCCATTGGTGCTGGAATTGCTTTTATGCTCGGTGCAAATGGTCTTGTAATCTTCTCGGCTATGGTGGCTGGAGCAATTGGTGCCGGATCCATTTCAATTACTGAAGCTGGTCTAATTATTAAAACAGGTGAGCCAATCGGTGCTTTATTAACAGCAACTTTAGCTGTATATATTGGTAAACGTTTAAGCGGAAAAACTGCTTTAGATATGATGCTCGTTCCATTTGCGGCCATATTAGGTTCTGGTTTAGTTGGTATTTGGTTATCTCATAATATTACTCCTGTTTTAAATGCAGTTGGAGCGTTCATTAAAGATAGCTCAGCTGGTAGCCCGTTTATCGCTTCTATCGTCATTGCAGTAGTTTGGGGACTATTACTTATCTCTCCAGCTTCATCAGCTGCGTTAGCGATCGCACTTAGCTTAGACGGTGTTGCAGGTGGTGCAGCTCTTGCCGGATGCGTCGCTCAGTTTATCGGATTCTCTGTCATCTCAGCAAAAGAAAACAATTTAGGTGGCATATTAGCTCAAGCTCTTTGTACTCCGAAAGTACAGTTGCCAAATATCACTAAAAATCCAATGATTCTCGTCCCAACTGTCGTCGCCAGTGCTATAGTTGGTCCGGTATCCGCATTAATTTTCCAACTGGAAGCAGGAAAAGAAATTGCAGGTCTTGGATTAAGTTCTCTTATCGCACCAATTAATTTAATTTCCAGCGAAGGATGGGAAGTTCTCCCGGCCATGGTAATTACTTATATCGTCATTCCAGTAGCTGTTTCTTATATACTTTACATTGCTCTTAAAAAAGCAGGTCGTATTCATTCTGGTGATATGACTGTACCGCAATCTTAAATTGAAAATCTCCTTAATAATAGATAAAAGCAGACTGAGAAGCCACAGTCTGCTTTTTTGTCATGTTACATTCTATGATTTTGTTTTACTGGAACTCTTATTGGTTCTTTGGCCAATAAGAGTTGAACGCCGAAGTAAAGTATGCTTGCAAGTGTCATTCCAGAAACGGCATCTACAAAGGCATGTTGCTTCGTAAATAGCGTTGATAAAATAATAAGTGTACCGAAGAAAGTAAGGATGTAATATTCAAAAGCATGTTGTTCTCTACGCTTAAAGGCAGCTAACATAATTACAAATGTAGTAAGAACGTGAATGCTAGGGAAACAGTTTACTGGCTGGTCGATACTATAAATATAGCGAACTAGTTCAGAAAATACATCTGTTCCAACGACAGTCGGACGCGGTACAGTTGTTTGCCAAAAATAATAAATAGAAAAACAAGCAAGTTTTCCAAAAATAACACTACTTAAAGTGACATAATATTGCTTTCGGTCAGCGAAGCAGTAATAAATAAGTGCGCCGTATAAGTATGGAAACCAAAGTAAATAAGGAATAATAAATGCTTTTACAAATGGAATCCAATCATCTACTACAGTTGTAACGTCTACTGCGTGAACAGTCGATTTATTTAATACGTCGTAAAGGGGACTTACGAGTACGAGTAGAAGTATATAACTTAACGGAAGAAAAGATGAAAGTTTAAATTTCTTCATGTTGATCTCCTATGTTTAGTAATGTAAGTAAATTCAATTGATTATAATATAGAAACGTGAATTGGGCTATCGATTTTACTTACATTTTCTTGAATTAACCTTACGTTTTTGTCACTTGACTAAAAAGAAGGGTGAGGGTGCTAAATGAAGCGTTTATCATATTTTTTAGTTTTTATATTGTTATGCCTAGTAGGTGCTGGGTGTGCAAAGAATAACGAAGGAGAAAAATTAGAATATAACGGAAGAGCACTCGTAATTGGAGTTGTTGGAGAAAAGCCGAAAGATACGTTTAGGAATGTAAAGTTTGAAAGTATAAAGTTAGAAGAAATGCAGGAGAAATCAGCAAAAGTTGATGGTTTTTTCGTTATGAAAGAATACTTTAAAGAGGCATCAAAGGAGCAGTATACGGACTTATTTTTATCGTTAAAGAAGCCGGTATTTTTTATTGGTTTGCAAGATAGACCGTATTTAATTTTTACTAACAAGGATTTAGATTATGATAATACCCCAAAGGATAAAACGATGACTTATACGCAAGGGTTTGTAAATATGGGGAACCCTGAAGGGCAATATTGGGGTATGGGATTATATAATGATACTGTTTCCGATCGAAATATTCATAATATGTATATAGTAGTATTTCAAACCATTTCGGATTACTTAAGTCGATGATGAAGGAGCCTGTAAAAAAGGCTTCTTATTTTTTAAAAATAAACGTTTGTTTAAGCTGTATGTTCGGTAGAAAGAAACTCATGTAGTTCAAAGGTTAAGAAAGAAAAATAAGAAATTAATCAAACGTTTGTTTAAGCTGTATGTTCGGTAGGAAGAAATCGATGCAGCTCAAAGGTTAACAAAGAAAAATGGAGAATTAATCAAACGTTTGTTTAAGCTGTATGTTCGGTAGAAAGAAACTCATGTAGTTCAAAGGCTAACAAAGAAAAATAAGAAATTAATCAAACGCTTGTTTAAGATATATGTTTGGTGCAGAATCTAAAAAAATTTATATATTTATTTTTTTCTTAACAAATGGCGGAAAAATAAGAAAAATTCGCAGGATTATTAAAAATTATCACGAAATAAGTAAAAGTTTAGCGAATAATGGTTTGAAATAATAAAACGTTTTCTATATGATAAAGGTAAAGGTTAGTAAAAAAGTAGGTGAATTTATGACAGTAACATTTTATTCATATCCAAAGTGTGGCACATGTCAAAAGGCAAAGAAATGGTTTGAGGCAAACGATGTAGCATATGAGATGATTCATATTGTTGAAAATCCACCATCAAAAGAAGATTTACGTAATTTACATGAAAAAAGTGAATTACCATTAAAAAAATTCTTTAATACAAGTGGAATGCGTTACCGTAAACTTGGTCTGAAAGATAAGTTGAAAGATGCAAGCGAAGACGAAATGTATGAGCTTTTAGCATCTGATGGCATGTTGATCAAACGTCCAATTGTAACAGATGGAACGAATGTAACACTTGGTTTTAACGAAGAGCAGTTTGAAAGTGTGTGGAAAAAGTACCAATAAGGTATTTTTACATAATTAATACATTCACTGGAGGTACAGTCATGAGCATTCCAAATAATTTACGTTACTCTGAAGAACACGAATGGGTAAAAACTGAAGGTAATGAAGTTGTTATCGGTATCACTCACTTTGCACAAGGTGAGCTAGGTGATATCGTATTCGTTGAACTTCCTGAAGTAGGTGCAACAATCGAAGCTGACGAGCCATTCGGAAGCGTAGAATCTGTTAAAACAGTTTCTGAGTTATACGCACCTGTAAGCGGTAAAGTTGTAGCAGTAAACGAAGAATTAAGTGACCAACCAGAACTTGTTAACGAATCTCCATACGAGGGTGCATGGATGGTTAAAGTTGAACTTTCTGATGCAAGCCAAGTTGAGAAGTTATTAACTGCAGAAAAATATGCAGAAATGACAAACCAAGACTAATTATAGTCGACTAAAGGACAGCCTTTGTGCTGTCCTTTTTTATTTTGTGTAAAATAATGAATGTAGAATCATATACTAATTATCGTGTAGGAGAACGTTTTTTGAAAAAACTTTTTCGTTTAATCTTTATGCAGGTCTAGCCGTTTTTGTTTTTCGTTGTCTAGCTCCAGCGACTAGATTGTTCGGTGGCTTCGCTTCTTCCTACAAGGCAAAAAGCGCCTCTACGTCAGAAGCTCCATCCCCCTCACAATCTAAATGAGCCGCTTGCGCTTTTCATTGTCTAGCTCCAACTCCTAGCCCTTCATGTCTAAGAACCTTCCGCACGAGAAGACAAAAAGCGTCTTCTGTACGGAAGAACCTTAGCCAACAGGGCTAAACAGTCGGTTTCGCTTTTCTTTTGCAAAAATAAACAGGAAACAACATGAAAATAACGAATATACTATATACTAAGTTCAAGGTTGTATAGTATATGGTGATCGGGTGATGACATATGATTTATGTGGAAAAAGTCATTATTGTAGAAGGTACATCAGATAGAAGAAAGATTGAATCTATTATTCGTGAACCAGTGGAAATTGTTTGTACAAATGGTACAATTGGTTTGTCGAAAATGGATGAGCTCGTTGATCAGTTTTTTGATAAGGAAGTGTATGTGCTAGTGGATGCTGATGATGCTGGAGAAAAGTTAAGGAAACAATTTCGAAAAGAATTTCCGCAAGCCGAGCATATCTATATTGATCGCTCGTACCGAGAAGTGGCAACTGCGCCATCTACACACTTAGCAAATGTATTATGGGGAGCCGACATTGACGTTTATACAGAATATTTACGGTAAGGAATGATAGAAGTGATCGATTGGACAGGAGCCGAAGCTACAGCCCTAATAGAGAATGAAGAAAAAACAGTGTTATATGTATATACTCCAATGTGTGGAACATGCCAATTAGCAAAAAAGATGTTAACAGTCGTTGAGATGACAATTGAAGGCCTCAAAATTGGGATGTTAGATTTAAATTATGCTCCGCATTTAGCGAAAGAGTATGGGATTGAAAGTGTACCTTGTTTACTTGTTTTTGAAAATGGGACACTGATGAAGAAGATATACGCATTTCATTCGGTTGAATATTTATATACGGAATTAAAGTAGGCGGCAAAATTTTTGCCGCCTCGACATATTTCTTGGGAAATATGTCGAGATGCAGGGTGGATACAGTATTTGTCGAGCGAAAATAACAGGATTGCTCTTTAGTGAGAGGGAATGGTATGTAATAGAAAGTGATATGAAGGATGTGATTTAGGGTGAGATTATATTCTTTGCTTCAATCATTTGTAAATTACGCTAATGGTCAATATCATTTAGAACCACTTTTAAGACAAGAAGAAAAAACTGTTAATTTCCGCTTTAGAGATGAAAGTTGTTCGTTACAAATTTCAAGAGATTATATAGAGCTGGTACATGAGGAAAGAGGAACGGAACAAATCATTTGCTTAGACGAAAAGGATATAGAACAATTGGTGAATGGAAATGTACGATTGCAAATGTTAATGAATGATGGACGTGTACAATATTCAGGAACGTACCGAACGATGTTATTAGTGGAATCGATGTTTCATATATGTAAACCGATGTCAGTAGGTGCTTAAAATTCTGAAGTTTCATTTTTTGCGAAAATTTCTGTTGACATGGTGAGCGTATATTGATACAATTCAAGTCATAAAATATAGACAATTTCATAAATTTCAAATCAGACGAAAATTGAATCTGATTTCTCTTATCAAGAGAGGTGGAGGGACTGTGCCCTGTGAAGCCCGGCAACCGTCAACTTATGTTGAAATGGTGCCAATTCCTGCAAAGCGAATGCTTTGAGAGATGAGAGAGAGGGATAATGTTGTTATATACGCATATAAACCTTTCTGCTTCTCTAAAGCAGAAAGGTTTTTTTATTGTTTGAATGTGGAGGACATTCAAATAATAAAAGTAATGATAACAGTGGACTACACGCATTAAAAATAAAAAATTGCGGAGTCGACCTAAACAAAAAAGGGGTGAACATCATGATTCTATTAGAGAATGTAAGGAAAATATATAAGGCGAAAAGCGGTGATGTCACTGCTGTAGATAACGCCAATTTAAAAATAGAAAAAGGCGAAATATTTGGTGTTATCGGATATAGCGGCGCTGGGAAAAGTTCTTTAATCAGATTGTTTAATCAGTTAGAGAAACCGACTTCTGGCCAAATTACAATTGCGAATCGTGTCATATCAGCAATTACAGGAAGTGAACTTCGTAAGGCAAGGCAAGAAATCGGAATGATTTTTCAGCACTTCAACTTACTTTGGTCACGAACTGTACGTGAAAATATAGAGTTTCCACTTGAAATTGCAGGTGTTGATAAAACGAAGAGAAGAAAACGTGTTGATGAATTAATTCATCTTGTTGGATTAGAAGGAAGAGGAGACGCGTACCCATCTCAGCTGAGCGGGGGACAAAAACAACGCGTTGGGATTGCAAGAGCATTAGCTAACAACCCACAAGTACTTTTATGTGATGAAGCAACGTCAGCTCTTGATCCAGAAACGACAGATCAAATTTTGGATTTACTATTAGACATTAATAAGCGCCTTGGTTTAACAATTGTACTCATTACACATGAGATGCACGTAATTCGAAAGATTTGTAATCGAGTGGCGGTAATGGAGAGAGGAAAGATTGTAGAAACGGGTCCAGTACTTGATGTATTCCGTAATCCGAAGCAAGATATTACGAAACGATTTGTACAGCAGTTAACAGATTCTGAAGATACAAATGAAACGATTGAAAGTTTAATTGAAAAATATCCAGATGGAAAAGTGATTCGTTTGCAGTTTATCGGTGAGGCTGTAGAAAGACCAGTGCTTCAACGATTGATGCAACGCAGTGATATAGAAGTTAGCATTTTGCAAGGAAATATCGCACAAACGAATAACGGTTCTTACGGTAGTTTAGTTGTTCATTTAAATGGTGAGGAAACAGCGATCCAGCAAGCAATAGAAGGAATTCATCAAGATCAAGTAGAGCTGGAGGTGATTGCACATGGATAAGTTACTTGCAAATGTTGATTGGGATCAAATGTTAGAAGCAACTGGTGAAACGTTATATATGACGGCAATCGCAGCTCTTGCGACATTTGTTTTAGGACTAATTTTAGGATTGTTACTTTTCATGACAGCGAAAGATAATTTATGGGAAAACAAATCAATTAATACGGTGATTGGAGCATTCGTAAATATATTCCGTTCTATACCGTTCATCATTTTAATTATTTTATTAATCCCATTCACAAAGATTCTTCTTGGAACAATTCTTGGAGCAAGTGCAGCGCTGCCAGCTTTAATTATTGGGGCGGCACCATTCTACGCGAGAATGGTTGAAATCGCACTTCGCGAAATTGATAAAGGTGTAATTGAAGCTTCAAAAGCAATGGGAGCAAAAACAAGCACAATTATTTTAAAAGTATTGATTCCAGAATCGTTACCAGCATTAGTATCTGGTATTACGGTTACAACAATTGCTTTAGTAGGCTATACAGCAATGGCGGGAGTTGTTGGTGCTGGTGGCCTTGGAACACTTGCTTACTTAGAAGGATTCCAAAGGGGAAATAACGATGTAACAATCGTTGCGACAATTTGTGTATTACTAGTTGTATTTTTAATTCAGTGGATTGGTGATAGTTTAACGACTCGAATAGATAAACGATAATAAAAACGGGAGGATGTTTCAAATGAAAAAATTATTACTTACGGCACTTATTTCAACTTCAATTTTTGGTTTAGCTGCTTGTGGCGGGAAAGATAAAGATGAAAAGAAACTCGTTGTTGGTGCTTCTAACGTACCGCACGCTGAAATTTTAGAAAAGGCAAAACCGTTACTTGAGAAAAAAGGAATCGAGTTAGAAATTAAAAAATTCCAAGACTACGTATTACCAAATAAATCGTTAGCGGATAAAGATTTAGATGCAAACTACTTCCAGCACATTCCGTATTTAGAAAAAGAAATTAAAGATAAAAAATATGATTTTGAAATAGCGGGGAAAATTCATTTAGAACCAATTGGTGTATACTCTCAAAAGTATAAGAGCCTAAAAGAACTTCCAGACGGGGCGACAATCATTATGAGTAATTCCGTTACTGACCATGGACGTGGTTTAGCAATTTTACAAAAAGAAGGCATTTTAAAAATTAAAGACGGAGTAGAGCCAGTTAATGCAACTCCAAAAGATATTGCAGATAATCCGAAAAACTTAAAATTTAAAACAGATATCGAGCCGGGTTTACTACCACAAGTGTATAACAATAAGGAAGGCGATGCTGTTTTAATTAACTCTAACTATGCAATTGATGCGAAATTAAACCCAGAAAAAGATGCAATTGCAATTGAAGGTGATGATTCACCGTACGCAAACATAGTAGCTGTTCGTAAAGGTGATAAAGATAAAAAAGAGATTAAAGAGCTTGTAGAAGTATTGCATTCTAAAGAAATCGAAGACTTTATTAATAAAGAATATAAAGGAGCGGTTGTTCCTGTAAAAGAATAATTGCTGAAAAGGCTGGTGTATGCCAGCCTTTTTTATAACTACATAACTATAGGGGAGAAGGGGACATCATATGAAAAAGATTCTATTGTCAGTTGTTACAGCGCTGTCTGTATTTACATTAGCTGCTTGCGGAGGAAAAGAAGAGAATAAGCTTGTTGTTGGAGCTTCTAACGTGCCGCATGCTGTTATTTTAGAGAAAGCACAGCCAATCTTAGAGAAAAAAGGCATTAAGTTAGAGATTAAAAAGTTCCAGGATTATGTACTGCCAAATAAAGCGTTAGCGGATAAAGAGATTGATGCGAACTACTTCCAGCATATTCCGTATTTAGATAAGGAGATCCAAGAAAAGGGATATAAAATTGTAAACGCAGGAAAAATTCATTTAGAGCCAATGGGTATTTATTCTAAGAAATATAAAAGCTTAAAAGACTTACCAGATGGCGGGACAGTGATTATGAGTAATAACGTAGCGGAGCGAGGCCGTATGTTAGCATTGTTACAAAAAGGCGGCGTGATTAGGCTTAAAGATGGTGTAGATGTGGTTAAGGCGACAGTAAAAGATGTAGTCGAAAATCCGAAAAACTTAAAATTTAAAACAGATGTTGAACCTGGACTTTCACCGAAGTTGTATGAAAATAATGAGGGAGATGCTTTATTCATTAATTCGAACTACGCAATTGATGCAAAATTAAATCCAACGAAGGATGCAATTGCGATTGAAGGAGCAGACTCTCCGTATGCAAACATCATTGCAGTTCGTAAAGGTGATGAGAAGAAAAAAGAAATTAAAGAGCTAGTAGAAGTGTTACATTCAAAAGAAATTCAAGATTTTATTAATAAAGAATATAAAGGTGCTGTACTTCCGGTAAGTGAATAAATATAAGGAAAGGACTGGGAAATTACCAGTCCTTTTTTCTTTATATAAATAAGAAGAAAGGTGTATCATAGAAAGGTGTAAAGGAAATACTTATATACATTTGTGAAAAAACGGTTACTTTTTTTCGTCGTTTGCGATATCATTTTATTTGATATAAAATTAGAATGAGAATAAAATGAGAATATGAACGTTTTAGGAATTTTTAAAATGTATATATAGGATTAATGGAGGTATTGAGATGGCTGGTTCTACATTAACGGTTAAAGACTTACACGTATCAATTGACGGCAAAGAAATTTTAAAGGGTGTAAACCTTGAAGTAAAAGGTGGAGAAATCCACGCAATTATGGGACCTAACGGAACAGGTAAATCAACTTTATCTTCTGCAATTATGGGTCACCCAAAGTATGAAGTAACAGAAGGTAGCATCATCATTGACGGTGAAGATGTATTAGAAATGGAAGTAGACGAGCGCGCACAAGCGGGTCTATTCCTAGCAATGCAATATCCAAGTGAAATTAGCGGAGTAACAAACGCTGACTTCTTACGTTCTGCAATTAACGCACGTCGTGAAGAAGGCGATGAAATTTCTCTTATGAAATTTATCCGTACATTAGATAAAAACATGGAATTCCTAGAAATGGATCCAGAAATGGCACAACGTTACTTAAACGAAGGTTTCTCTGGTGGAGAGAAAAAGCGTAACGAAATTCTTCAATTAATGATGATTGAGCCAAAAATCGCAATCTTAGATGAAATCGACTCAGGTCTTGATATCGATGCATTAAAAGTTGTATCTAAAGGTATTAACCAAATGCGCGGCGAAGAGTTCGGTTGCCTAATGATTACGCATTACCAACGCTTATTAAACTACATCACTCCAGACTTCGTTCACGTTATGATGAACGGTCGTATCGTTAAATCTGGTGGCCCTGAGCTTGCACAACGTCTAGAAGCTGAAGGTTACGACTGGATTAAAAAAGAATTAGGTATTGAAGACGAAACAACAGAGCAAGAAGCGTAAGAGAGGAGCATAAACATGACAATCGGTACATTACCTTTCGATCAAGAAACAATCCGTCAACGCGCAAGCGAAGTAAACGAAGCTGCTTGGTTGACTGAGTTCCGCTTACAAGCTCTTGCACAAGCAACAGAACTTCCAATGCCAACGCCTGATAAAACGAAAATTGAAAAATGGGACTTTATCGGAAAAGGCGACGCTGCTAAGCAAGAGCCTGTAAGTTCTTTAACAGAGCTTCCAGAAGCAGTGAAAAACTTAATCGATGAAAATAACAGCGTATTAGTGCAACGTACTGGTACAACTGCGTTCGTTTCTTTAGCAGACGAAGCAAAAGACAAAGGTGTTATTTTCACAGATATCGTAACAGCTGCAACAGAGCATGCTGAATTACTACAAAAGTATTTAATGAAAGACGGAGTGAAAGTAGACGAGCATCGTCTAACTGCACTTCATGCTGCATTAATCAACGGCGGTGCATTCGTATATGTTCCGAAAAACGTTGTTCTTGAAACTCCACTTCAAGCTGTATTCTTAGTAGACGGCGAAGAAGCTAACGTATATAACCACGTATTATTCGTAGCTGATGCGAACAGTACTGCAACTTATGTAGAAAACTATGTTGCAAATGAAAATGCTAAAGGTATTGCAAATATCGTAGCAGAAGTAATTGTGGAACAAGGCGCACAAGTGAAATTCGGTGCGGTTGATCTATTAGCAAAAGACGTAACAACTTACGTTAACCGCCGCGGTGTTGTTGGACGCGACGGCCGCATTGATTGGGCTCTAGGCCTTATGAATGATGGAAACACAATTTCAGAGAACGTTACGAACTTAATGGGCGACGGTTCATATGCTGATACGAAAACAGTAACAATTGGCCGTGGTAACCAAACACAAAACTTTACAACTAAAGTTGTTCACTTCGGTAAACACTCTGAAGGTTGGATTTTAAAACACGGTGTACAAAAAGATAGTGCAACATCTATCTTTAATGGAATTGGTAAGATTGAACACGGTGCATCTAAATCAAATGCACAACAATCTTCTCGCGTTCTTATGCTAGACGAAAAAGCTCGCGGTGATGCGAATCCAATTCTTTTAATTGATGAAGATGATGTTATGGCAGGTCACGCAGCTTCAGTAGGCCGCGTAGATCCGTACCAATTATACTACTTGATGAGCCGTGGTATTCCAAAACGCGAAGCAGAACGTTTAGTCATCCATGGATTCTTAGCACCTGTAGTAAATGAGCTTCCAATTGAAGGAGTAAAAGCACAGCTTGTTGAGGTAATTGAAAGGAAAGTTCGCTAATGAATATTCATGAAATACGCAAACAGTTTCCAATTCTTGATCAAAAAGTGAACGGCAAACAACTTGTTTATTTCGATAGTGCAGCAACTTCTCAAAAACCAATTCAAGTCATTGAAACGTTAGAACGTTACTATAAAGAATATAATTCTAACGTGCATCGCGGTGTTCATACGCTCGGTACGAAAGCTACCGACGCGTATGAAGGTGCACGTGAGAAAGTTCGCAAGTTTATTAACGCGAAATCAATGGAAGAGATTATTTTCACGCGCGGAACGACAACTGCATTAAATACAGTAGCGGCTAGCTATGGCCTTGAAAATGTAAAAGAAGGCGATGAAATCGTTATTTCTTACATGGAACACCATAGTAACATCATTCCGTGGCAACAAGTTGCGAAGAAAACTGGCGCAACTTTGAAATACCTTCCGCTTCAACCAGACGGTACAATTTCTTTAGAAGATGTTCGTCAAACTGTTACACCGAATACAAAAATCGTTTCTATTATGCAAGTATCAAACGTACTTGGAACGATTAACCCTGTAAAAGAAATCGGAGCAATCGCACACGAAAACGGAGCAATTATGGTCGTTGATGGTGCACAAAGTACACCTCACATGAAAGTGGATGTACAAGATTTAAACTGTGATTTCTACGCATTATCTGCTCATAAGATGTGCGGACCTACAGGTATCGGCGTATTATATGGTAAGAAAGAATTGCTAAACAATATGGAGCCAATTGAATTTGGTGGTGAAATGATTGATTTCGTAGATTTACAAGAATCTACTTGGAAAGAGCTTCCGTGGAAGTTTGAAGCGGGTACACCGATTATCGGTAATGCAATCGGACTTGGTGCGGCAATTGATTTCCTAGAAGAAATCGGTCTTGATAATATTGAAAAGCATGAGCATGAATTAGCGCAATACGCTTTAGAAAGACTATCAGAAGTAGATGGCGTTACAATTTATGGTCCAAAGCATCGCGCTGGTCTTGTTACATTTAATATTGAAGACGTACATCCTCACGATGTAGCGACTGTATTAGATGTAGAAGGCATTGCAGTTCGCGCAGGACATCACTGTGCACAACCGCTTATGAAGTGGCTAAAAGCTTCTTCAACAGCACGTGCGAGCTTCTATTTATATAATACAAAAGAAGAAATTGATACATTTGTTGAATCGCTAATCAAGACAAAGGAGTATTTCACAAATGTCATTTAATAATTTAGATACGTTATATCGTCAAGTTATTATGGATCATTACAAAAATCCTCGTAACCATGGCGTGTTAGAAGATAGTGTTACCGTTAACTTGAACAATCCAACTTGCGGCGATCGTATTCAACTTACGATGAAAGTAGAAGAAGGTATTGTGCAAGAGGCGAAGTTTGAAGGCGAAGGATGTTCAATCTCAATGTCTTCAGCTTCAATGATGACACAAGCAGTAAAAGGTAAGAAAATTGAAGAAGCACTTCAGCTTTCGAAAATTTTCTCTGACATGATGCTAGGAAAAGAGTACGATGACAGCATCGATTTAGGAGATATTGAAGCATTACAAGGCGTATGCAAGTTCCCTGCACGTATTAAATGTGCAACATTAGCGTGGAAAGCGTTAGAAAAGGGCTTAAACGAAGATAAGTAATGTTAAAGGTTCCTAAAAATGAGGTTATCTAAGGAGGGACACACCAACATGGCGAAGCAACTGCCAGATATCGGCGATTACAAATATGGTTTCAAAGACAAAGACGTTTCGATTTTCCGTGCTGGACGCGGTTTAACAAAAGAGATCGTTGAAGAGATTTCACGTATGAAAGAAGAACCACAGTGGATGTTAGACTTCCGTTTAAAATCACTGGATAAGTTCTATGAAATGCCAATGCCACAATGGGGCGGCGACTTAAACGACTTAGATTTCGATGAAATTACGTACTACGTAAAACCATCTGAGAAATCTGAGAAGTCTTGGGATGAAGTACCTGATGAAATTAAAGCAACATTTGATAAATTAGGTATTCCAGAAGCTGAGCAAAAATATTTAGCTGGTGTATCTGCACAGTACGAATCTGAAGTTGTATACCACAACATGAAAGAAGACCTAGAAGCTCTAGGAATCGTCTTCAAAGATACAGATAGCGCATTAAAAGAGAACGAAGATATTTTCCGTGAGCATTTCGGAAAAGTAATCCCACCAACAGACAACAAATTCTCTGCATTAAACTCTGCAGTTTGGTCTGGTGGATCATTCATCTACGTTCCAAAAGGTATTAAAGTTGATACACCACTTCAAGCGTATTTCCGTATTAACTCTGAAAATATGGGACAATTCGAGCGTACGCTTATCATCGTAGACGAAGGCGCACACGTACACTACGTAGAAGGTTGTACAGCACCTGTTTACACTACTAACTCACTTCACAGTGCGGTAGTAGAAATCATCATTAAAAAAGATGCGTATTGCCGTTATACAACAATCCAAAACTGGGCGAACAACGTATACAACCTAGTTACAAAACGTGCGGTTTGTGAAGAAAACGCAACGATGGAATGGATTGATGGTAACATCGGTTCTAAATTAACGATGAAATACCCAGCAGTTATCTTAAAAGGCGAAGGCGCTCGCGGTTTAACATTATCAATCGCGATTGCTGGTAAAGGCCAACACCAAGATGCTGGTGCGAAAATGATTCACTTAGCACCAAACACGTCTTCAACAATCGTTTCTAAATCGATTGCGAAGCATGGTGGTAAAGTAACTTACCGTGGTATCGTACACTTCGGACCAAAAGCGAAAAACTCTCGCTCTAACATCGAGTGTGACACGTTAATCATGGATAACCAATCTACATCTGATACAATTCCTTACAACGAAATCAAAAACGATTACGTTTCACTTGAGCACGAAGCGAAAGTATCGAAAGTATCAGAAGAACAATTATTCTACCTAATGAGCCGTGGTATTTCTGAGCAAGAAGCTACAGAAATGATCGTAATGGGCTTCATCGAGCCATTCACTCGCGAACTTCCAATGGAATACGCAGTTGAAATGAACCGTCTAATCAAGTTTGAGATGGAAGGTTCTATTGGTTAATAGATAAAGTAGAAGCGCCCTGCTGTGCAGGGCGCTTTTTTGTTTTGCGGATTTGTCTTGGCTTGTCTTGACTTGGGAGAGGATACCCGGGTGGGTGTTCAGTTAAATATATCAACGATTTTTCAAATATATCGATCATAAACGGGAATATATCAACGATTATTTCAATATATCAACGTTTCGACAAGGAATATCGATTTGTCGACAAGATAAGACAAAAGAAAATCCTCACATACCCTAAACATTTTATAAGAACAGAGAACGACTAGGTTTAAGACAAAGATACTGACAAATCCACTTGAACAACCACCCACTGAATTCTCTATTAAACTTTTTGACAAATCCACCCCTCCCTCCACTATCTGGAATTCTTTCCTGCATTAGCAAAAGTTTCTCATATGAAAAGGACAATCTTTTGCTTTTTCTCACAATGCGAGTACAATGTAAAATAGCAAGAAAAGACGAAAAGTATTTACAGGATTATTGTGTGCGCATAGCGTAAATGGCAGTAAGGAACTGAGAGGAGGTTTTTTCTCTGAATACAAATAAAGAAACAATCATCCACCTTTATCATACAAACGATATACATAGTCATTTTGAAAATTGGCCGCAAATTTCTCGGTTTGTTCTAGGGGAGAAAAAGCGAAGACAGGAAGCGGGAGAGACTGTTTTGACGGTTGATATCGGTGATCATGTGGATCGTTTTCATAGTATTTCGGAAGCGACAAATGGCCTTGGGAATACGAAGCTTTTAAATGAGGCGTTATATGATTATGTAACGATCGGAAATAATGAAGGCATTACGTTAGCGAAGGAGCATTTGAATCGTCTATATGATGATGCTGGATTTGAGGTGCTCGTTGCGAATTTATTTAAAAAAGAAGGGGTACGTCCAGCGTGGGCGAAGCCTTATAAATTACATACGACGACAGATGGGATTATCATTGCTTTTATCGGATTAACGGTAGCTTATCCAGAGTTTTATCATATGCTCGATTGGCATATTGAAGATCCGCTTATCCATTTAGAGTCTATTTTAGAAGAAGTGAAAGATGAGGCGCATATTACCGTTGTCCTATCTCACCTTGGAAAAAGTATGGATGAGTATATGGCAGAGCATTATGATATAGATGTTATTTTAGGTGCACATACGCATCATTTATTTGAGCGTGGTGTTCTACTGAACAATACTTTACTTTGCTGTTGTGAAAAGTGGGGACGTTACGTTGGCCACGTTCAGCTTACTGTGGATAAAGAGACGAAGAAGCTGTTGAAAAAGGACGGTAGAGCGATTAAGACGGAACGGTTAGGTGCTTATAGCGAGCCGTTATCCACAATTGAAATACTGCAGGAAGAAAGTAATCATATAATGGCAGAGCCTGTCGTTCATTTAAAAGAGTCATTACCGGTTGATTGGTTTCAGGAGACGCCGTTTTCTCATATGTTAGCAAGTGCGCTGAAAACATGGTGCGATGCAGAGATTGGCATGGTGAACGCCGGTGTACTTCTTGAAGGGCTAGAAGAGGGTGTTGTAACGCGCGGAGATATTCACAGAATTTGTCCACATCCAATTAATCCGTGTGCTTTGAAAGTTCCAGGAAAGATATTAAGAGAAGTTATTTTGAAAGCACGTAAACCGAACATGGAGAATCTTGAGGTGAAAGGATTCGGATTTCGGGGGAAAGTGATGGGGAAAATGATTTATGCTGGTGTAGAAGTCATTCCAGATACGATTCCTGGCAATAAAATTTTATTAGAAGATGTATTGATTAACGGCGAATCGCTGGAGTTAGACCGTATATATACGGTAGGAACAATCGATATGTTTACGTTTGGATACTTATACCCAGAGCTATCCACACTTTCTGGCAAACAATATTATATGCCAGAACTACTTAGAGATGTGTTAACGGATATGTTAATAACTCATACAACTTCCGTTAAACTATAGGCTAGTTAACTTGTAACACTCATTTTTCTCTTGTCATACAGATAAGAAAGAGAGGAGTGTGAACTATGGTTAATGTGGAGCCAATTATAATTGATAATTATACGTTTATTGCGGTTAGCGTGAAACTTCCAAAGACGAATTTGCTAGCTGTAATGAGCGATAAAGGATATATTATGTGTGGTGCATTAGATGTAGGTCTTTTAAATGAGAAATTAGGTGATCGAGGAATTATTGCTGGCCGTGCGGTTGGTGTAAGAACGATTGAACAACTTCTTGAAGCGCCACTAGAATCGGTAACGACTGGAGCTGAAGCGTTAGGAATTCCAGTAGGAACGATTGGAAAAGAAGCATTATTAAAAATGAGATAAGCATATATCGTCCCTCCTTCTTGCATAGAAATGATATAAGAAGGAGGTTTTTTTATGAGTATATTTCGCTCGAAAAACTCGCGGTTTCGAAGGGGACCTATTGCCTTTCGGTATATACTGCTTATGTCGTTTATTCTTTTTGTTATATTACTTACGCAAGGGTTGTGGATTGTGAATAATAGTATTCAGCCGACCTTAATTAAATATGGGGAAGTAGAGACACATAAAATGGCGACAGCAATTATGACGAAGGCGGTAAAGGATAGAATTAATGAAGGATTCGATGTCGATTCATTAATGAAAGTACAGAATGATAAAAACGGAAAAGTATCCACAATTAATTTAAATACGAAGCAAGTAAATGAAATCGTAACGTCAACGACCACGTACATAGAAAAATATTTGCAACAAGTAGAACAAGGAAAGTTGAAGGAGCTAGGTATTTCTGAAAAAAACGGGGCGACTATGGCAGTTCCTTTTGGACGTGTAACTGATAATGCACTTCTTGGTAATATAGGACCAGATATTCCGATTCAGTTCACGCCAATTGGGCATGTGAATACAGATATTAAACAAAAAATTGAGCCGCATGGAATTAATACTACAGCGATTCAAATTGTTATGGAAATGGAAGTAACATTGCAAGTAATTATTCCATTTCATACGAAAGAGATAACTGTGAAACAAAATGTTCCGATTGCGACGCGTATCGTTCAAGGGGAAGTGCCTACGTATTATGGAAGCGGAAGTGTTGCTGTACCTGATAAAAAGAAAACAGATAGTTAGTTGCATATAAAGTGAAACTCGGCTGAGCCGAGCTGTTACTGGATAAAAAATAACCGTAGCAATGCAGCTACGGTTATCTTTTTGTATTTGCTCGTTCTTTGCGTTCCCAAAGGCTTAAATGCATGTATGGATCGAAGGCCCATTCTGTATAGCCATTGTCTTTATATATGCCAAAATGTAAGTGGGGTGGGAATTTTCCGGCTGTACCAGGAGGTCCATAACCAGTGCTACCAACAAATCCAATTACTTTTCCTGGCTCAACAATTTGTCCAAGCTGTATTTCTTTTGAGAACCCGCCTAAATGAGCGTAATAATGGTAATTGTTATGAAGGTCACGAATACCAATGCGCCATCCACCAAGGCGGTTCCAGCCTTTTGTTTCAATAATGCCATAGCAAGTCGATCTTACTGGCACGCCATATCCGGCGAAAATATCGGTTCCTTCATGAATTCGTCTTCCGCCAAAACTTCTTCCAGCGCCGAAAGTACTACGGTAGCTATGGTCACTACGAATCGGAAGAGGAAAAGCATTTCCTTCTAAATTAATACGTCCATAATGTTTATAAATTTGGGCGTACTCGCTAATTAAATCAACTGTTTTTGCACGTCTATAATATTCCCAAAGCATAATTTTAATACGGTCTTCTGACGTTCCTTGTTTCCTTAAAATAGTCGCTGCGGTATGCAGAAGATCACGGTCGCTATTTGCATTTGCAAATCCATCTTTGTCACCATCTAAACCTATTCCGCCAAATAGAGAAATTGTATGGGGGAGAGTATCGTTACTATTAACAGGTCCAGCCCATATTTCTGGTTTGAAATAAAGGGAAATGATGGCATCTGGTTTTTTTGGAATATCTTTTCTTACGCTCCGTATATTTCTTTCATATTGATCCATTGCAGCTAAGTAATACCATGGAATGCCTGAAGACTGCTCGGTTTCTTTATATAGTGCTATGCGCTTTTCGTATATGCTTTGCTGATTATCTTCACCGTAAGCGATGTTTTGGTGGAGAAGAAAACAAATAGAAAGCAAAAGAGAAATTTTTCGAAGCATGAAATAGACTCCTTTCACAACATCACTCTTTTTAGTGTGGGATATACGGAGTATTTCATTATAGGGAACGATTGGAAAAAATCTTAGAATCTTCATTTGAGCAAATCGCTTTCATACGTTAGAATAGATATGTTACATTGAAAGAAGCGAACACGGTAAACTATTTCATATTGTGCGGAGTTGATAACCATGACAAAACAAACAGAATATAAGCGCAAGCCCGAATGGTTGAAAATTAAGTTAAACACGAATGAAAACTATACAGGCTTAAAGAAAATGATGCGTTCTAAAAATCTTCATACCGTTTGTGAAGAGGCAAAATGTCCGAATATTCATGAATGCTGGGCTGTAAGAAAAACAGCAACATTTATGATTTTAGGTGCGGTTTGTACACGTGCTTGTCGTTTTTGTGCGGTTAAAACAGGCTTACCAACTGAGCTTGATTTACAAGAACCAGAACGCGTAGCAGATTCAGTAGTACAAATGGGCTTAAAGCACGTTGTTATAACAGCGGTTGCACGTGATGATTTAAAGGACGGCGGAGCAGCTGTTTTTGCTGAAACAGTACGAGCAGTACGTCGTAAAAACCCATTCACGTCTATCGAAGTATTACCATCTGATATGGCTGGGGTAGAAGAAAACTTAAAAATGTTAATGGATGCAAAACCAGATATTTTAAACCATAACATTGAAACAGTACGTCGATTATCTAACCGAGTTCGCGCTAGAGCAAAGTATGACCGTTCATTAGAGTTTTTACGTCGAGCAAAAGAAATGCAGCCTGATATTCCAACTAAATCGAGCATTATGGTCGGCTTAGGTGAAACAAGAGAAGATTTAATTGAAGCAATGGATGACTTACGTGCAAACAATGTGGATATTTTAACTCTTGGACAATATCTACAACCATCTAAGAAGCATTTACCAGTTATTAAATATTATCCACCAGCAGAATTTGCAGAGCTTAAAGAAATTGCACTTAGCAAAGGATTTAGCCACTGTGAAGCTGGCCCACTTGTGCGTTCTTCTTACCATGCGGACGAGCAAGTACGTTCTGCAAAAGAAAAAACAGCAGAAGCTAAATAATGAAAAAAGAGAGCTAACGATCAGCTCTCTTTTTGTTTGTACTCTAAAACGGTATTTGTACATGTTAATAAAATCTTTTTTAATTCTTCTGTGGATAATTCAATTGTAAATTCAGGTACACCAGGTGTAATTAAAATTTTATCGTACGTATAAATAGCGTTATCCACAATAATTGTTACATCGTGTGAATATCCGAAAGGAGCCACACATCCCGGCGTACAACCAGTTTTGTCTCGCAGTTCATCAGGAGAACAGAGAGATAAGCGTTCTCCTGTTAGTTCTTTCATCTCTCCCCGGTTAAGCCTTGTGCCCTCTAACGTAAAAAATACGTAATAATCTCCAGACTTTGATTTTAAAAATAAGCTTTTACTTGGAGTGCCTTGTAAGCCAAGTCTCTCGCGTACGATCCGATCCGTCTCATAATCGAGTACTGGTTCGTGTTCGAATTTTTCATAAGAAACATTTGTTTTATGTAGTAAAGCAAGTACGTCTTCGTACATATGAAATGATACCCCTTTCTATTGTTAGAACAGTCTCTTCTCGTGGCGTCAACTGAATGTTTTGGAAAGGGATATTACTTGGACGATGCTTCCCATAAGCGTGTTATGATACATTGTTCGTCGATTGTAATTTCGTAAATATCAGGATTCGTTAAAGTTCTCCATTCATTAAAGCCAATCGTATGATCAAAATGCTTTAAAATGAGCGTAAGTAAATTGCCATGTGTAACAAGTAGTGTTGTCGTATGGTTTAATTGTAAAACGTCTTGAATAAGCGATATGGCACGGTCTGTTGCTTGTTTTGTTGACTCTCCGCCTGAAAAGGCAATATCTATATTCGTAAAAGTGGATTCTAGTTTTTGCATCCAATCATCCATTGGAACGTTGCTCAATATGCGTTCAGTTAATCGTTCATTTTCTTGGATAGATAAGTTAGCTTGGAGTGCATAGGGCCGAATGGAATCGATAGCTCGGACAAATGGGCTTGAAATAATATGATCGATTTGTAGAGTATTTTCTAAGAGGAATGTAGCAAGGGTATTTGCTTGGTCTTTTCCATCGGTCGTTAATTCAGCATCACATTCTTGCCCAGTTGCTGAACAATGTCGTATTAAAATAATTTTCTTCATAATTCATCCCCATCTTTCAAGTTGACGCTATATACTTCGACAAATGTGGAAAAAATTCCTTTTTATTGGAAACAGCATATGGATTTAAATATGTGGAAAAGTAATGTGGATAATAAAAAATTGAGGTGCAATGATGAAAAAAATGATATGTATCGTATTCATTATTTGTTTTCTTGCGCAATTGTCCACAACATATGCAGAATCCAACCGAAAACTAAATTATCCAAGCAATCAAAATAAGTCATTTGTGAGTGGGGATGTTTTTTATAAACAGTTAGATAAGAAAATTTATAAAGAGTACAAAAATGCAGCATATAGTGTTCGTAAAAAAATTTCATTTAAAGAAGTGGCTGATGAGGAATTTTCTTTCCTGCAAAAAACAGCTGTCGGTTGTCGAAGTAGAGTGGTGCTTCAAGATTTTTTTGTTCACCCTGATCGCCAAGTCTATTTTTTCGCTTCTTTTACTCAAAATGAAGTAGAAGCGTTTCATAAGTACATCGTTATAGATGCAGAAACAAAGAGGGAGCTGCAAGAGGGCAAAAGTTATCATCCATATAAAAAATAAACCACCAATTTTGGTGGTTTATTTTTTACTCCGGTACACTCATTAATTTCTCTTTCATTTTGCGAATAAGAACGACAGCGCCAATTGTACACAGAAGTGTAATTCCTTCGGCAACGAAGATGTTGATTGTTTTTGTTTGGTAAAGTGCCGCGAAAAAGTCTACAAATGCGTGGAATAGTATAGCGTATACTAGGAAGATGTATTTCTTCTGTTTTACTGCGTATAAAACAAGCATTGTAAAGGCGATTTGAAGCACGAGTGCCATAATTCTTTCTAAGCTACCAAGGAAGTATAAGTAGGCAGGTTGCTGAATTAACATGTCCTGTAAAATACTGAGCTCGGGTTTTTGTTCAATCAGTCGAGAGAAGCTACCATCGTTAATAGAATTAGCAAAAATTAATGCTTGTAATGCAGAAAAACCGCCAATTAAAATAGATTCAATTCCGCCGTGACCAATTCCATAAGCGAAGCCATCTTTATATTCTAGATATTTTTTTAGTAAGAAGAAGAAGGCAACGAAGCGTCCTAATTCTTCAAAAATACCAGCAGTCAATCCGCCATAAATTGCGAAGACAAACGGATTTTCTAAAAATGGAGCGATTGTTGGATTACCGCGCATAAATAGGTGGAATGGTGTTTCAAGAATTTGGGTGAATCCGATAAAGATAAGAACACCAACGCCGACTACTTTCCAATTAATATTATATTTTTTACGGAAATAAACGAGTACGATAATTGGGACCAGAATCGAGACAATGAGTTGAAAAATGATGCTGGCAATTACAGTATTTGAAACCATACTTTCACCGCTTTCTAATATATGTACATATCTATTATGCATGAAATAGGGGAGAGATGAAACTTTTAGAAAGAAAATGAATTTACTTATTGACTCTAACGTTGCGTCATACTTTATCGTATGTACTAAGGGGGAGATACAAATGACAATGAGAGTAAAAGAAGTAGCTGATTTAGTTGGAATTAGTGTGCGCACACTGCATCATTACGATGAAATTGGGTTGTTAACCCCAGATGAGACGACAGAGTCTGGATATCGTCTGTATTCCAATGAAAATTTAGAGACATTGCAGCAAATTTTGTTTTTTAAAGAGCTTGGCTTCCCTTTGAAGAAAATTAAAGAGATTATCATGAGTCCATCATTTGATCGCGAAGAGGCACTACAGCTTCATAAGAAGATGCTTCTTGAAAAGCGTGCCAGATTAGATAAGGTGATTGCGACGATTGATAAAACAATTCAGCATACAAAAGGAGAGATTGAAATGACGAATAAAGAGAAATTTGAAGGATTCGATTTCAGCCATAACCCATATGAAGAAGAAGCACGTGAAAAATGGGGAGATGCAGCTGTAGATAAAGCGAACGAATATGCAAAAGGTATGTCAAAAGAGAACCAAGAGGAGTTTAATGCTATTTATAGAAATTTAGCAACGCTTAGACACGATGCACCAGATTCTAAAGAGGCGCAGGCAGCTATCAAAGTATGGTACGATTACTTGCAAAACTTTAGTCACTATTCATTAGACGCTTTTAAGGGACTCGGTCAAATGTACGTCGCTGATGAGCGCTTTACGAAAAATATCGATAAGTTTGGCGAGGGGTTAGCGCAGTTTATGTGTGATGCGATGGAGATTTATGCGGATCGTAATAAAAAATAAAAAGTAAAACAGGTGGAGGTTCTCTCCACCTGTTTTACTTTTTAATCATATTATTTAAAGTCTGATCCCCCGTATTGTTCAAATGAGGATTTTTACTCATTTCACGTTTTAGCATATCGAGGCTTTGCGTATATTCTGTATCATTTAATGCGCCAGATTGAAGCCCTTGAATTTGAGAAATTAACTTTTGGTCTGTTGATACATATGCTTTATAATAGCGAGGGACGATGGACAAAGCGGTTTTATATACTTGATCTGCTACGAGTTTTGGATCCGTTGTGTTTGCACGGTATACAACAAATACTTCATCATCGGTAACGAGTGTAGCAGCGTTTGTAACGTCAGGAAGTTTGACTGTCATGCTTGTAATCATTTCAGCGACTTTCTCGCGATTAATGGCCCCTACTTGTTTGTTAGATACTTCATGCTTTTGTTTAGAAGAATAACCGACTCTTGTGAGTCTTGTATTTGTATTTTTCGTATGATACATGTCGTTTTTATTGGAAACAAGAACACGGCTTCCTTCTTCACGTTCCATTTCAGCTTTGTTCGCTGATTGGCAGCCTGCAAATAAGGAAAGAGTGAGAAGGGAAAGTAAAATTTGTTTTTTCACGATGTATCACCTCCTTCTCCATAGCATGTACTAATTTGCAATTTTTTGTATTTGAAATTGTTGGTTGTTATGCTTTGTGATACGATAAAAAGAAGAATGCTTAGAGAGGAAGTTAATGATGGAGCAAAAGCAAGAGCAAGAGATTCATGCTACGGTGAGCATTAATAATGTTCAGTACGAAGTAATTAAAAACTTTCGTGACGGTTTTAGTGAAGAAGCATTTAAAGAGCGCTATGCAGAAATTTTAAATAAATATGATTATATCGTTGGAGACTGGGGATATGAGCAACTTAGACTGCGAGGATTCTTTGATGATAGTAACCAACGTGCGACATATGATACGAAAATTAGTACGTTAACGGAGTATTTATACGAGTACTGTAACTTCGGTTGTGCACACTTCGTATTACGAAAAGTGAAGAAATAAAAAAATCCTCTTACAATTGTAAGAGGATTTTTTACATATTCTCGCTTATAAACAAATCGAGATATGATCGCCTTCAGAAAGTATTGCATTTGGTTTCATTTGTTGTCCATTTAATTGAATATCCCCATTTTTAATTTTATCCACAATGCGTGTACGGCTCCAGTCGGAAATATATGTGGATAAGGCTTTATCAATGCGGTGGGAACCGAAAACGATATCTAATACGATCGTGATTTCAGCTACGCCACTTTCTTTATGTTGCGTAATAGAAATAGTAGTACTTGTTTCTGTTTGATCTTGCTGAGTCATATCAATCGTTTCAACGTGATCAGTAAATGATTTATAAATACGCAGTTTTTGATTCCACGTATGATCTTTCGAACATTTATAAATGGCAAAGCGGTATATGTTTTTTCCATTGGCGTTATGCCTACGAATATTCGTATCAGTAAATAGGGTAGTACGTCCGCAATTTTTACAATATTTTTCGATTGTGTGTTGCTGATTTTCATATAAACTCCAAGAAAGTTGTACTTTCTGCATTTTCCTTCACCTCTTATAGTAGTGGCAAAGAAACGTAATACAGCTATTTGGATGTCTTGTAGTATGAAGACATGAGAAAAAGACAAAAATAAAAGGAGGTTCCCCAAAGAGGAACCTCCGTAAACATCATACTACAGATGCAATACGTTCCTTTGTAATGGGAATGGGCAGACTACTCCCTTGAAAAAGCGTGGTGCTTTTTTGAGAGTAATGCTATCCAATTGCTGGTCCATTACAAAGTAAATGTTGGCATACGTAGATAACGTCCTTTCTATCCAAATAGATTTATTCTTCATTATAACATATAATACTGAAAATTCGAAATAATGAAGGCGGAAAAACACCAGCTAAAATAGCTGGTGCATACGATAAATTATATAAGTTCAAATAAAAATGAGCGTAATTCTTCTGCAATTTCTTCAGTCATAGAAAATGCGTGCTCTAAGTAGCCTGGTTCGTTTAAATCGTCAGCACCGATAATTGCAAATTTATTACTTTGCATATCAAGTACAATTGTTTTACCGTAATGACGATCGGAGTATAAAAGCGCTAAATCGTGACGCTCATTTTCTCCCATAAAGCTAACGAAACGAGTTTTTGTAGCGACAGTGTCGTCGTACAGAAAGAAACGTTCTTCCATACACATGGCTCCTTTATTAAATATCTAAGTTTAAGTGTGGTTTATGATCTAAATGGTGATGTGTTTTAATGAATCGTACTGTTCTTGTTTTGTAACGCATTACGATAGAGTATGTTTCAGCTAAATCTCCGCCAAGGAATTTAACACCGTCTAATAACTCACCAGCAGATACACCAGTTGCTGAGAAGATTGCATCATCCCCAGATACTAAGTCATCTAACATAAGAAGTTGACGAGGGTCTTCTAATCCCATTTCACGACAACGAGCTTCTTCTTCTTCGTTCATTGGAACTAAGCGAGCTTGCATTTCACCTTCAAGGCACTTTAATGCTGCTGCAGAAATAACACCTTCTGGAGCTCCGCCAATACCTACGAATAAGTCGATACCCGTTCCAGGTAGTGCTGTTGCGATTGACGCACCAACATCACCGTCACCAAATAATTTTACGCGTGCACCTTTTGCACGAACACGGTCAATAATATCTTGATGACGTTCACGTTCTTGAACGATAACCGTTAGGTCACGAATCTTTTTATTGTTAGCTTCTGCTACAATTTCAATTGTTTTTTCAATTGGATCATCTAAGCTAATTTTACCAGCTGCTTTTGGACCAACCGCGATTTTTTCCATGTACATATCAGGAGCATGAAGAAGGTTCCCTTTGTCTGCGATTGCAATAACTGCCATTGCATTTGCAAGACCTTTTGCAACGATGTTTGTACCTTCTAATGGATCAACGGCGATGTCTACTTCCGGACCGTTACCTGTTCCTAGTTCTTCACCAATATACAACATCGGTGCTTCATCAAGTTCTCCCTCACCAATTACAACTGTACCTGCCATGTTTACTGAATCGAACATATCACGCATTGCTGTAGTTGCTGCATCATCTGCTTCATTTTTCTTTCCGCGGCCCATCCACTGTGCGGATGCTAAGGCTGCTGCTTCTGTTACACGGACAATTTCTAGTGCGAGTTCACGTTCCAAGATTCCATTCCTCCAATTTCAAAAATCATACAAATATAACTATAACAAATAACGGAGAAAAGGTGAATTCGAAAAATTGTCGATTTTTTCAGAAGAAAGCGTTACAATTAAAATGTAAATGCTTTAATTTCCAGGTAGGTGACATTCATGTATTTTGTAGACAGAAAGAAAATAGAACAAATGCTAGTATGTTTAGAACGAGCAACAAGTACATTTCAAGAGAAAAAGATATATGAAACCGAGTTTGAATTTTACGCATTAGAGCGCATAGCCCATCTTATTATTGATACTGTATTAGATGTAGGAAATGCGATGATCGATGGATTTATTATGCGCGATCCAGGAAGCTATGAAGATATTATTGATATTTTAATGGACGAGCGAGTGATAAGTGAAGAAGATGGCCAAGGGATGAAAGAAATTATCCTTCTTCGAAAAATGCTTACGCAAGATTATATTCAAATGAATCATGATGAATTATATAAGACGATTCAAAAACATATTGCAGTGGTGGAAAAGTACCCAGCAAATATTCGCAGTTATTTAGAAAAGGAATTAGGACCTGTATCTGCATTTGTACCAGAATAATTATGCTTATAAGATCCCCAGAGAATACCTTTTGGGGATCTTATATTGTATGTGAGAAAGAAAAGGGAGAAGGGTGAAGTATGGGGGAAGCACGTACTACGAAAGACGAGATTGTACAATTGTTGAAAGTAAAGGGAGAGCACACAGTAGCTGAACTAGCTGACGTTTTAGAGATTACAGAAATGGCAATCAGAAGACATTTAAGTAATCTTGAGAAAGACGGACTCATTTATTCTAAGATGGTAAGGCAACATGTCGGAAGACCAACTTATTTGTATGGATTAAGTGAAAAGGGAGAAGATACATTCCCGAAAGAGTATAAGCAATTTGCGATTGATATGCTAGAAGATTTAGCTCGAATGGGCGATGAAAAAATACTTCGTTACGTTTTAAAAGAGAGAACGAAGCGAATGGAAGAACAGTTGCAAAAGAGAGTAAGTAATCAAAAGAATTTAGCATATAAAGTGCAAGAGATAGCAGCTATGCAAGAGAAAAATGGTTATATGGTTCAAATAAAGAGAGATGGAGAGAACTCTTTCGTAATTGAAAAACAAAACTGTCCGTTAAAAGAAATTGCAGAGAGATTCCCGCAAGTATGTGAAGATGAAAAAGAGATGTATAAGCGTTTATTTACGAACGCAGATGTGAAAACGCTAGCAAACATGTGCGAGGGCGATTGTAGTTGTTCTTACCAAATAAAAGAGAAAAAATGAACGTTATGGGGCGCTTTAAGGTAAAGCGTTTTTTTCTTTGGAAAAAGCGGGTAATATAAGAGTGGTATGATAGGTGAGAACGTTAGCATAGAAGGAGAGACATAATGATGTATAAAGGTTACTTAATTGACTTAGACGGTACGATGTATCGCGGAGAAGAACAAATTGAAGAAGCGAGCGACTTCGTAAAAGCTTTAGGAGAGCGCGGCATTCCTTATTTATTCGTTACGAATAACTCAACGCGTAAACCAGAACAAGTGGCAGAAAAACTTGTTCGTTTCGATATTCCAGCGAAAGCAGAGCAAGTATTCACAACGAGTATGGCGACTGCGAACTTCATTTATGAACGTAAACAAGATGCAACTGTATATATGATTGGTGAAGAAGGCTTACACGATGCACTTGTGGAAAAAGGATTTGAACTTGTGGATGAAAATCCTGATTTCGTTGTTGTTGGTTTAGATCGTGACATCACATATGAAAAGTTAGCAAAAGCGTGTCTTGCTGTGCGTAACGGCGCAACGTTTATTTCCACAAATGGGGACATTGCCATCCCAACTGAGCGCGGGTTATTACCAGGTAACGGTTCATTAACATCGGTTGTAGCAGTATCGACAGGTGTGGATCCAATCTTTATCGGAAAACCAGAATCAATCATTATGGAACAAGCTTTAAAAGTTCTTGGTATAGGAAAAGATGAAGCATTAATGGTTGGGGATAACTATGATACAGACATTTTAGCAGGAGTAAATGCTGGTATGCATACGCTTCTTGTCCACACTGGAGTCACAACTGTGGAGAAGTTAACAGAATACGAAGTTCAACCGACGCAAGTTGTGCATAACTTGACGGAGTGGATTGAGAAGATGTAATGAAAAAAGCTGTTCCAAACTTTGGAACAGCTTTTTTTATTTCGTTGTGACTAGTGTCGATTTTTGTCGGTAATTCGATATATTTGAAAAATCGCCGATATAATCTGAGTTACGCCGATATATTAAAAAAAATCGCTGATATAATTTTATTAGAATGCACGATTCACAACGTCTTTTACTTCTTCAAGATATTGTTTACGCACATCATTATCCACAGAAGGGACACTTGTATAGAATGTATGCTCAAGTGTTTCAATACCTGTAAATTCAAAAATACCAACATCCGCTGTTTTCTTCATTGCATCAAACATGCCGCCTGCTGTGTATGCCTCTTTCGTATTACCCATTGTAGATAATAACAATCCTTTTTTACCGCTTAATAACTTTTCAATGCCGTTTTCACCGTAAGCATAAGCAAATCCATGGCTAAACACACGGTCAACGTATCCTTTTAAAATAGCAGGAAGTCCCGCCCACCAAACTGGATAAATAAATGTAATGCTATCAGCCCAAGAGATATGCTCTTGTTCTTCTTTAATATCTTCGGGTGTATTTCCTTGAGAAAATGAGATGAAATCGGAAGCGCCTAATACTGGATTGAAGTTTAATTCGTATAGATCGCGAACGCGTACTTCATGACCTTTTTCTTCTAATTCACGTTTTACCGTTTCTAAAATTGCATGGTTGAAGCTTTCTGTATTTGGGTGTGCATAAACGATTACATGTTTCATTGTTCTTCCTCCTATTTGTGGATATGTGAATAGCTATTTGTATATCTGTAACCATTATGGTTACTACCTTTATAGAAGTCAAGTAATACATATGTATGTATAAAAAGACGCTCGAAAATCGCCTTTTTATACCCCGCTCATACAAAGTACAAAGAAGACGAATAAAATGATAACAATACCAATGCCAAAGTTAAATACGAGAGTACTATCCATATATGTAGCCTCCTTGTTTGAAAGTAAAAAGCACTCTAGTTAAGAGTGCTTTTTTTATTTTGAATCTACTTTATAACTTTTAGAGAGTGATTCATGCGTGTAATGATTTACATTATTTTATGTATTTATACTTTGAAATGAGTAAGTCCTTGTTAGATATAGAAAAAAGACACTCGTTCGAGTGTCTTTTAAGATGACAAAATGTGCCAATTGCTTGAGGTTGATAAGACGCTAATTTCCGTGTTAACGCCTTTTCTTTAATCAAGAAGTGTAGCAACAGCGATTCAAATAAATTGTACCATCTGTTTAATCGCGGTGCGTATGCAATTGTGCATATTATGATCATGAGGTAGGTAATGAACTGTGAATAATTTGAAGTGATTTATTTACGATTTCTTCTGCGGCATATATGCCGATTGCGTCTGTTTTTAAAATATGGGGTTGTAAGTTATCATGCATTGCCCCTAACTCACCATGAAGTGGTGCGAAGGCATGGTTCGCCTTTTCAAGCATACATAAATCAAGTAAAGAATCCCCAGCTGTAATAATCGTATCTATTTGCAAAATTTCTTTTATATATTGCACGGCGTCCCATTTATTAATTGGTTTTGGTACAAAGTATAGCTTTCTACCTTGAAGTGAATGATTCCAGCCGTGTTTGTCTAACCAGGAAGTGAAGGATGATAATTCATCATAAGGAATGTTCTCCCGTTTAATAATGCAATAATGGAATAGATCATCAGCTGTTTTTTGTGATATAACCCAATCTTTATGAGCTATTTGTCCAAATTCCTTTAGTATGTCGTTTCTCTCTATACATTCAACCGATAGTCTTTCTTTTACTGTCCTGTTCCAAGTCCCATCTTGTTTCCCGTTATGAAGGATATTACCGCCGTTACTTGTAATGGCGTATTCGGGAATGATTTCGTTTTGGAATAAAGCAATACGCTGAAACTGCTCAATAGTTCTTGTTGTAACTGGGATGAAATGTGAGTGCAGTTGTAATTTTTTTAGTAGTGAAATGGTTTTATGTGATATGAAAGAAATTTCTTTTCCATCTAAAGTTTCAATGAGTTGAATTGATTCATCTTCTATAGGGGCACGAAACGATTTCCGGGAATAAATAAGCGTTTGATCAAGATCACTGGCGAAAATCATATTGTTTCCTTCCTAAGAGGCTTAATGAGCCCGCAACATGAATAAGCCATATTCTCATAGATTTCAATAGGGACATTCTTTTCTTTAGCGAGAAGTAAAATATGCTTTAAATCGGGATTGTTTTGCTGGCGTATTAAAATTTTCCACGGTATTCTCCGGAGTAATACGCGAGTTGTTTCACCGACTCCTGGCTTAATTAAGTTAATATCGTCAATTTTAAAGTGATTTTGGATAGACTGTATATCTTTTAATCCTTGCCAAGAGGGATCAGTGTAAGTTGAAGTAATATAACGTAATTGATTATCTATATGAGAATGAACAGAAGGGAATAAATCTGTTACCTCATCAACGAAGAAATTTGATAAATCTTCTTGTTCTAGCTCTTTATAATATTTAACACCATGAAAATCATTTGGACGGATATAGGTGTCATTTAGTACAGTGCGGCTAATTAGTCCAGAGACTGTTGCATTTAAGCAAGCGCTAGGAATAAGAAAATCTTCACGTGTACCGTAAATTGAAGTACAGTAACCGGGATCAGCAAGCACAGCCATACAATGAGAAATGTGTGTATTATTTCGTTCGTTAAATGTGTGTACTGCATATTCTAATTCTTTTTTTATTGCACCTTTCCCAGTCCATCCATCAATGAATTGAATTGTTTCTTTAGGGTGATGTTCTAAAATATAATGGAGTGCATTTTCATCAATACCGCGTCCGCGAACAATAGAAATACAATAGTGAGGTACATCAAGGTTGTATTGATAGCGTATGTAGCGTTTGATAAGAATGCCAATAGGTGTACCAGCACGAGCTAATGAAACGAGGACAAGGTTAGTTCCTTTAGTTTGTATAATCTGTTCGGCGACAACTCCAACAGCGATGGCTAGTTTGTGTTTGTATTGTTGCAGGGAAGAAAAGAATAAATCCATATACGCTTTAGATGGTTTATATTCCATTGGTAACATTTCGGAATAATGTGTGCCAGCTTGAATTGCTTGTTCTCTAGTTTCCGTGGAACTTTCTTTCATTAAATCACTAATATCTTTTAATAGAAAAATAGCATCATTTGGATTGTAACTACTAATATGAGAATTTACTTTTACCATAATTATCAACCTTCCTTTTCTATACTATTTGAAAATGAGACGATATGAATAAAGGGAATAACTGTTTGTAACTGCTGTAGAAGAGGAAACAGGGCTTTTTCTCCTAAATCACGCTCAATAAAAACAAATACTTCATCGTAATCATGAGGTGAAATATTATAAAAGTAATTTGTAATAGTAGAATCTTCAGGACTTGGATATGAGAAATGGTTATGAATGGCATAGTTCACATCATTTGAAACAGGATGGATAGGGCTTCTTGTTGTAGATTGATATAAAATATTTTCACCCATTTCAGCAGCAATTTTCATTGGGATATACATAAATTCACCCGTTCCGAGACAGAGTGTTCGTTTTCCAACTCTTTCTCTTTTTAAAGCTTTTCCTGCTTCTTGAGCGAAAGAATGAATGTGCTTTTGTTCATATGCTGAAATGCCAAATCGCCCAGTATATTTTATATAATTTGATGTATAGGGTGATTTTGGGCAGGTAAGGGCATGCTTTTTGAAATCAGGTTTTATTTCTTTAATTTGAATATCTGTTTTTGCAATATTTAATGGTTGGCCAGTTGTATGAATACTGCCTTCTAATAAAGAAATAACATGAATCTTAATTTGAAGTTCTTCTTCTAATTGTTTAAATTGTTTTCTATTAGTATGAGAACGCCAGTCTAATAAAGAAGCAATTATATATTCTCCTCTTGGGAATTTATTTTGAATAGATCTAATAATATTTAATGCTGTTTTTCCTGTTGTCATCTCATCATCTACGAGAACAATTGGATTGTTATTTTGAAAAAAGCTTTCATCTACATAACAACGGTGCGATGTTGCATGAGAATGTTCTTCCTCAAATGTAATGACAGATTCTAGGTGGGGTATCGATTCCCTAGTTGTATGCACATACTTTGCATTTTGAAAGCATTGAAACATAGAATGACCAAGTGCTGTCGCTGTTTCAGCGAATCCGATGAACAAAACTTCTTCTTGCAGAGGATATTGATAACGAAATACTTCCTCTGGGATTTCATCAATTTCTAATGAAATGAGATTTAAAATTTCTTTTTGAAATGGATGAGAAATATTATGTAGTATTTCCATATATCTTGCAGCGAGAGCAACTCCACTTGATAGGGAGACTGCAGGTTTAATAGGAAGATGCTTTCCAAGGATTGTACTCACAAATAAAAAACTACGTTTCTTATTTATTCTCGCAGCCATTTGAAAAAGCTTGTCTAGCGCTAAATTATATGGATTATCACGTACTTCTACATGGACTTGTATATTATTTAAAACGTTATACGTGTTGCTTTGCGTTTGTAATAAGGAGATCGGTGAATTGTTTGTTTTCATGTAGCACCCCGTAAATATTAGATTTTAAAATGGTTTTGCGAGCCCAGCCATAATGAGGTTTTACTTCATTCATTTTGTTAGAAAAACTGCTTTTTAGCACTCCATTATACGTATCTGCATTTTGTAAAATTGATCTCGCATCTAAATAATCTTCCATTGTGACAATGTGCATTGCCTGTACAACTTTAATATGAGATGGGTGAATAACTGTCTTTCCGATTAAGCCATTTGCATGGTCAAGTGATACCTCTTGAATAAGCCCTTCTTCATGATCATTAGAAAAATATTCCCATACACATCCTGAAATAATATATTCATTTGTTGCCCTTGAGAAAACGTTAATAATGTCTGAAATACAATCACGGACAACAGTAATATGATAGATAGGTGTGTATTTATTGCGCCGAATACTAAATATACTTGAAAAATCAGTAGCACCAATACGTACATTTAAGATGTAATCGTGATAAGAATCTAGTAAATCCTTTATTTGTAATAATGATTCTGCCCGTGTTTCCTTATACATAATTTCGGGTGATTCTAAAATCGGCATGCCATATAGCGATAATGAGTATAACTCGTTTATATATGCAAGCTGATCGATATAAGTCTTTCCGTTAATCGGTGTGAATTTTGGAAAGACAAAACCACATAAACAATGAACAGCACTACCTAATTCAGTAACAATTGTCTTCATTTGACTTGGCTGTCGAACTCTAATAAAAAGAAGTGGGATGTCTGCTTGATTTAGTATGTTGGCACTGACTAAGTTAGCGATTTGCTGTATTTGAACGACGATGTTTTGCTCTGCAAGTTTTACTTCCTCATCGCTGATAGCATCCTCTAGACAAAGAATAATTGAGATAGCATCCACATGTTTCCTTCTAATTATATCTTCCGCAATCGTTTCTTTCGTGCCAGAAGTATATAGTGTAGCGCCTAGTGCGTAAGCTAGTTGTTCTTTCCCTATATTTTTTGAAAAACTAAGAGGTTCTTTATAGAAAAAATTTTGCCGTTCTTCTAAGGAGAGGTAAGAAAAGTAATTCACATTGTCACCACCTTATTCGTAATGATTCTGTTTAATCGTAACATAATAAGAAAAATCTTCCATTAAAATGAAGCGATAAATAAAAAAAACATATTGAGAAAGATGAATTATAAGATGAATATCGAATATTGTTAATAGAAATATAATAGGGGGAAAGAGAAAGTGGATATACATAAGTTAACAGAGGAAGAAGCAAATGAGATAAATACGTGGATGTACGAGGAACCATATAGTTTATATAGTTTTTCAGGCGAGAAAGAAGTAATAGAAGAGCTATTAGATGGAACTTATTATGGCTGTTGTGATGATCAAGGAGAGTTCATCGGCTATTTTTGTTTTGGAGAAAATGCACAAGTACCGGGTGGCAGAGATGCTAATTTATATGGTGGAGAAGAAGCGATTGATATGGGACTTGGTATGAAGCCGGCGTTAACTGGGAAAGGAATGGGGAAAGAATTTTTCCAAGCTGGAATAGCGTTTGCCACGAAAGAGTTTAACGCAAACATGTTTCGATTAAGTGTAGCAACATTTAATACAAGAGCGATTACGTTATATAAAAATATCGGATTTAAGCAAGGGCTTATTTTTTTGAGCCGCGGAAGAGAATTTATGCTTATGGAATACGAAAGACCGTCAGCATGAAACTGACGGCCTAGAAAACATTATTATTCTGAGTGCTCAGCTCGGTGCGCTAAACGGCTTGATGCAGCGGCAGCGATTCCGCCAACGATATCATCAAGGAACGTGTGCACCTTTCCAGTTGATTTATCATTTAAGTATTCTAAAATACCAGGTTTTAATTTATCAATATATCCAAAGTTTGTGAAACCGATAGAGCCGTACACGTTCACGATAGAAAGTGCGATAACTTCATCAATTCCATATAAGCCTTCATCACGTTTTACAATATCTTGTAACGGTTCACTTAGCATTCCTTTTTCAGCAAGGACATCAAGTTCGATACCTGTAATCAGTGCGTTTTGTACTTCACGTTTTGATAGTACACGTTCTACATTGTAACGGCATTCTGACATCTCTAAATTTGGATGGTATTTTTTTTGAAGAAAATGAACAAGTTCAGCAATATCGTCAATTGTTACACCGCGTTCTTGTAATAGTTGTAATGCTCTTTCTTGTAGTTGATTTGATTCTTTCATGTTTATCACCTTTTTTTCTTTTTAGTATTTGTATACGTTTCGTTGCTTTATCATGTGCATAGGAATGAAAGGCGAGCACAAGCTCATATATATAAAGAAAAACCATAGGTGGCGACTGCGATGATTCAGCATATTTATGAGCATTATCACATGCATGTTAAAGAATTAATCCCCCTTGGCCCCTATAAAAGCTTTTGGATTCGCAACAAAATTTATGTACTTGTTCCAATTGGAGAAATGGAGGAAGAAGTACTTGTAGAGATGAAAAAGCTCAGTGATTATATGAACCAGCAAGGGGATATAACTGTAGCGACTTTCGTTCCGACTATACACGGCTACTATGTAAGTGAGATAGAAGAACAAAATTATTGCTTATTAAAAGGTATGCGCACGTTAGAACGACATGCTATGTCATTAGGAAATGAACTTTCTATATTCCATAAACGAGGTGCATTCTTTCCAGAAGAAATCGAGCAATTAAGCCGCATTGGTGAATGGAAAGCGTTATGGGAAAAGAGACTCGATCAGTTAGAAAAGTTTTGGCAATCGCAAGTGATGAACCACCCTACAGACGTATTCGATCAATTGTTTATTGAATCCTTCCCGTATTACTTAGGAGTTGCAGAAAATGCCATTCAATATGTTGTTGATACAGAAATGGATGATACGCCGCAACTAACGGATGCAGCGACAATTTGCCAAGAACGATTCACACCTTTATTATGGCATCAAACGAAGCGTCTCAAACTCCCTTTTGATTGGGTGTATGATCACCCAACTCGAGATATAGCAGAATGGATTCGCTATATGATGATTGAAAAAAAGAAAGACTGGGATCAAACAATCGTTCAATTTGTTACAGATTATGAACGAAATTACTCGCTGTCCTCATTTGGTTGGCGCTTATTATTTGCAAGGCTCCTGTTCCCGCTTCACTATTTTGAAACGGTCGAACGATATTACCAAACTGGAAACGAAGAACAAAAAAGCATATATAGAGATCGCTTAGAAGCCATTTTACACGATGTGAACCGCTCAGAGCAATTTATGAAGCATTTTTATGGCTCACTTCGTTTACCAGTAGATAAGCTCGGGATTAGAAAATTAGATTGGCTATCTTAAAAATATAAAAAAGAGACCGAGTGAGGTCTCTTTTTTATATACCACAATTTTATGTAATACATTATGCCCCTACCTGCTGATCTGTACATATATTTAAAACGAATTGATGCCTTTCGAGCTTTTCATTTACTTTACCTAATAATTCTTGCTGGATTTCTTTAAATAAAAATTGATAGCTTGTATTCCATGTTGGTATAACGGATGAAAGGCCTAATAAATACTCTTTTTTCTTTTCTAGGTCTTGAATTGTTACAAAAGTGTTCCCCATTTTTGGCATTTGTCGTCCCCCTATGTTTTTTTACTGTATATGTGTGAACGATTCACTATATAGTATTAATTATCGCATTTTTTGAGAAGGATTTCCAATTTTGTTTTATGATGTTAACGGATAAATGTGATTTGAATAAAAAAAGGAGACCAAATTTGGTCTCCTTTTAGAAGGCGATTCTGAGCGAGCCGCTTCCGCTTTTAGATTAAAATACTTGTTCTACTTCGATAACGCCTGGTACTTCTTCAAGTAACGCGCGCTCGATACCAGCTTTTAGTGTGATTGTAGAACTTGGGCAGCTTCCGCATGCACCCATAAGGCGTAGTTTTACGATACCTTCTTCAATGTCTACTAATTCAACGTCTCCGCCATCGCGAAGTAAGAATGGACGTAATTTATCTAATACTTCTAATACTTGTTCTTGCATATGTGGGTTTTCCATTTTTATCGACTCCTTTCATCAGTTTTATTATAATCAAGATAGAGGGGAAAATCTATTTTTTCTCTTCTTGTTTTATTGTCGAAATATTGTATCGTGTTTTTTCAGTATAGGGGTATGGAATAAGTTTGTAAAATGATGTGCTTATGTAATAAGACATCTGAATATACTGTTGGGACAAGAAGTGGGGGAGAAGAAATGGTTAATGTTCAAGTGTATGGGACGAAAGTAATTTGTGCGAGCTGCGTCGGAATGCCATCTTCAACAGAAACGTTTGAATGGTTACAAGCGGCAATTGGTCGTAAATATGAAGGACAAGAAAATAAATTTAATTTCGAGTATATTGATTTCCAAGAAGAACAAGAAGATGCAGATAAAAAAGCATTCGCAGAGCGCGTAGTGGAAGAAGATTTATTTTATCCGGTCGTTCTTGTAAATGGAGAAATTGTTGGAGAAGGAAATCCTCGTTTGAAGGATGTTTATGAAGAAATCGAGAAATATTTATAAAACAAGAAGTCTTTGCGAATTTGCAAAGGCTTTTTTTATTGGAGGGATAGATATGAAAAATGGAGTGAAGCATGCGTTACCAACGGAAGTACAACAGTTAATGGAGCGGTACACAGTAGAATTAAAAGAAATTTTTTTAGATGAAAAAATAGTAGGGGTATATATTTACGGCTCCATCGCACTTGGTGCATTTTATGCAGAAACGAGCGATGTTGATTTTGTTACAGTAATAAGTGATTCCGTGAATGAAGCTGAAAAACAGCAGCTTGTGGAACTACATAAGAAACTTAGTGATAATACGCTAGGTAAAAGAATGGACGGTATGTATATTCTGCTTGCTGACTTAGGGAAATACAATGATGAAATGAACGAGTACGTGTATTGTGCAGATGGTAAAGCTAATGTTGGTCATTGGGACATTAATGCGGTCACATGGTGGACGTTGAAAAATCAAGGCATTACAGTTACAGGAAAAGAAGCAGAAGATCTTCCGCTGCAAATACAATGGAATGATGTAGTAAATACGATGAAATACAACGTAGAACAGTACTGGAGTGAAAAGGTGAAGAAGCCATATTTATTTTTTATAGAAGAGTGGATAGAATCAGCTGTCGTTACGATGGGACGCATTTTATATACACTAGATTATAAAACAATCGTTTCAAAAGATAGAGGATTGCAATACTTGTCAGAACGTTCAGCGGAAGAATGGGAGCTTTTATTAAAAGAAGTAGCTAGAATACGGCAGAACCCAAAAGAAAAGCGAATGCTCTCAAGGTGGAGAAGAGCAGATATGACGAAGAGGTACTTACTGCATTTAATTGAGATGTGTAGAGAGAAATGGTAGGGAAGAAAATGGACAATACAGTGGGGTGTATTGTCTTTTTTTATGTTAAATTTGGTATATAATGGTTTAAAAAGTTTAATTATACTGGAGGGGATAGGATGAATATAGAATTAGCTACATATGAAGAAAAGAATGAACAAATGAGTATGCGCCAAGTAATTAGCATTCTATTAATTATTTTTGGGGTCATGCATGGAATTGGTTTTTTGAACCTTTTATATGATTCTTCCTTATACCCATGGTATGTAAATCATCTTATTCCACCTTTCACGTTTTGTATGATTATCGTAATGTATGCACCGGCAAGAAATTGCTGCTTACATTTAATAAAATCATTACAATTCAATAATTTTAAACACTATGTAACGATAGTAATGACAGCGATTGTAATGCTTATATATCTTGCAATATTAAATTTAGTTCTACCACATGGGCTTGGTGTGGATGAGTCTAGTATAGTAATAAAGCCTACTAAAAGTGAAATCATTTTATACGTAGTTGTGCTCACCATCTTTGCACCAATTTGGGAAGAACTTTTATTTCGAGGGATATTTTTCACGAAATTATCTCAGTGCTTTTCTACACTTACTAGTGCCGTTATAAGTGCTTTCATATTTACTTTTGGCCATCCCCTTACAGTAGGTAGTATTTTATATATTTTTGGTATGGGTATATGTTTAGCATACACATATAAGAAAACGAAGAATTTACTCGTTCCAATTGGGATTCATTTATTAAATAATTCGTTTTATTTATTAGTAAATTTTCAACTATAAAAAGACGCCTTTTTGAAAAGGGCGTCTTTCGTATTTTGTAGTAAGTAGAAAGGGCTTTATACGCATTGTGTAGAGGCAAGGTAATACAAAATATAAATAGTTTCATGTGAAACATTTTTATTATCCAATATACAAAATGATTAACTTAGTGTATTAAACGTATCATTCATAAGTATTCTAATATATTTAAAAGTAAAATGAAATAAGAAACGGATAATTGTCGGAATATATTCGATTTCCGTTCATTTTTATGAAATATGTTTACTTTTTGTTAGATTCCTTCATTTTGTCCATATACAATAAATGTATATAGAAATAAGAAAAGGATGATGTACGTGAAGGACACTGTTTTACAAGAAACGATTTCTCCACAAGAATTACATAAAGTTGTTCAAAAGAATACAGCTTATTATGATTTTAAGTGGGGTAAAGTAGAAAACCCTGCGCAAGGGAATACATGGAATTGGGTAGCCTTTTTCTTCCCAACCTTTTGGTTAGCTTATCGCAAAATGTATAAGTTATTTATTATATTTGCGTTATTGGCTATACCTAGTATAGTTATAACCCCTTTTATAGATATTCCAGAGGGGATTTATGTAACATTTAGTTTAGCTCTTCAATTAGGAATGATGATATTTACTGGATGGCAAGGAAACCGTTTATATTATAAGCAGGCTGTTCGTGTTTTTCGTAAGGGAGAAGATGCGTCTGATCATGAGAAGGCGTATTTCTTACAATCTAAGGGTGGCGCTAGTGTAGCTGGTATGATTGGTTTACAAGTTATAGTCGGGATTGTGTTTGGCGGAGCTATGCTCGGACTTTCTCTTTTACCAACTGAGCCGAATATTAAAAACGTTGTTCGTTCAACTGGTGAAGGGGTTACTTTAGAGATTATGACTGATAATCCAACCTGGAAGTTTGTGAAGAAAGAAAAAGATTATGATGTAGTAGAGTTTACTGGCTATGATTATACAGAGAAGAAAAACGTGAAAATTAAATTTGCTGTTTATTTCGATGAAGATTATTTCGAGTGGCAAGAGGTATATGAAAATAATAAGAAGTTAAGTGAAGAAGAAGTAGAAGAATATCAAATTTATATTGAAGAAAATAATTGGGGTTTCTAGAGGGAACTCGTTCATTTTGAAAAGAAGAATCTTGTGAAGGTTCTTCTTTTATTTATTAGGGGGAGAGAAATAATTTCAGCATTAATAGAAGCTCTAATAGGATCTATTAGTTTAAGTACGGGTTTACACACGAAAAAGATTGATGCTAACATACTTTACTTGCAGCAGTATGAATGGTTTCGAATCATATATGAAGACGAGAAGTATCGAAAGTTATTTATTACGAACTACAAAGTTCGCTCATATTTACAAAGTAAGTTAAGAGTTCGATTGCTCGTAAAAAATAAAAATGCACAACGAAGATTTTTAAAATTAGTAGAAGAACAAATAGAAAAAAGGCATACGAATTGAAATTTTGTAAAATACAATAAAAAATGAGAATTTGAGGTAGGCTTGTCAATAACGTGAGACTATGGCACTATAAAGAAATGCTATACAAATTTTATTTATCGAGATGTAAACATCAATTTTGATTTTTACGTATAAATAATGAACGGAGGAAATGAATTTATGGCTACTTTACCAAATTGTCCAAAATGTAATTCAGAATATACGTATGAGGATGGCGTTCTTTTCGTATGTCCAGAATGTGCTCATGAGTGGGGCCAAGACGCAGAAGCTGAAAATAATGATGGTGCAAAAGTTGTAAAAGATGCGAACGGAAACGTTCTTCAAGATGGCGATGCAGTTACTGTTATTAAAGACTTAAAAGTAAAAGGAACTTCTTCAGTTGTGAAGATTGGTACGAAAGTAAAAAGTATCCGTCTAGTTGATGGCGATCACGATATCGATTGCAAAATCGACGGTTTCGGAGCTATGAAGTTAAAATCACAGTTCGTTAAGAAGGCGTAAGTAAATAAAAGAGGAGGCGAATAGCCTCCTCTTTTTATTATGTCACTTTTTGTCGGTAAATCGATATTTCGTACAAAATCGTTGATATATTCTGAGTTATGATAGATATATTTGAAAAATCGTTGATATATTGCAAGTTATGATAGATATATTGAAAAAATCGTTAATATAATTTCATTCATCGTGAACTACGCACGATTCACCGTGCACCATAGTCAACCTCTTTCAATTGACATCGCTTATTAAAGAACGTTTTATATCCAAGCTGTAAAAAGATAATGACAGCAAAGGCAGTGCTTCCAGAAATACCGAGTATAATGGCGATTTGATATTGAATGGCTGTGAACGGCGATACACCGGATAATATTTGACCAGTCATCATGCCTGGTAAGCTTATAATCCCCATTCCGACCATAGAATTGATTGTCGGTAAAATAGCAGAATCAAAAGCGTCTCGAATGAGCGGAGCAGCTGCTTCTTTCGGTGTTGCTCCGAGCATAAGTGCACCTTCAATTTGACCTCTTTGCGACTTCATATTGTTTAAGAACGTATTTGCGCCGAGAGAAACACCAGTCATGGCATTCCCAACTAACATTCCTGTAATAGGGACGATATATTGCGGAGCATACCAAGGGTCATGACCGATAATAACGAAGATAAATAGTAGAAGTGGCCCAATTGATCCGGCGACCATGGAAAGGGCGGCTACTCGTTTTAATTCTTTAGACATCGGGATGTTAACTCGTTTATAAATATTAAAAATTGCAAAGGTAGTAATAGAAGTAATAAGAGCAATTGTATAAAATGGATTACTGTTTTCAAATACGTATGTAAGGACATATGCAACAAGTACGAGCTGAATGGTCATACGGAATGTTGCGAGCGCGATTTGTTTTTCGCGAGGTATTCCTTTTAATTTTACAAGTCCAATTAAAATAAGAATAAAAATATAGGCAGCTGCAAGTTGCCAAATTTGGAGTTCAATAACGCCCTTCAACAGAGAGCACTTCCTTTCTAGTTGCACCGTTTGCTTTACTAATCTCAATAATGTCGTCTGCAATTTCTTCTGGAAGTTGTTGTGAGTGTGTGATGAAGATAATTGTTTTTTTCTTTTTTCGTGCTAGTTCAGTAAATTGTTTCATAACGCGGCGTTCTGTATCACTGTCTAATGCTGAAGTTGGTTCATCTAATAAATAGACAGGCGGATCCATAAGTACGATACGTGCAAAGGCAAGTCTTTGTTTTTCACCGCCGGATAATGAGGAGGCGCTATCTTCTAATTGCTTGTCTAAGCTAACGGTTTGTAGTGCGCTCCGCAGGGCATCATCATTTGGAAATGGTTTTTCAGAAAGACGAAGTCCCATTAATAGATTTTCTTTAACGGTTCCATCAAAAAGAGGTGGAGTTTGCCCAAGCATAACTACGTCACGACGTAATTGAATAGGCGGATAATCAGAAATTAACTTTCCGTTATATTCAATTGTGCCGGATGTTGGAGATTGTAAATCGTTTAACATGCGAAGCAATGTGCTTTTTCCGCTTCCGCTTTCACCGATAATGCAAGTGATCTTTTCTTTTTGAATCTGTAAATAAGGAATGTGTAGTATATCTTTATATATAACGTCTTTTAATATAAACATAAATCGCTCCTTTCTGATTCTAGTTATATCGTATCAAAAAAGAGGGGGAAATGGTTATAACGAACAACGTTTTTTCTGCGTCTTGAGTTTTATTAATAAGTTAAGTAAACGATCTAATTCTTGGCTGAAAGAAATCACTTTATCATGAGTGAATCCGTATCGTTCAACGAGATAGATTAACTCTATCTTTTTCGCTTCTATTCGATTGTTTAGTTTCGATAAGTTCATAAGTGGAATGTAATGCCTCCTACAAAAGTATTTATAACATAAAAAATAAGACCGAATGAATTCGGTCTTCAAGGAAATAATAAAACAACTTACAAATAGCATACACTGTTTATCAATAGTTTTTAATATAAAAATGAAAAATAAATCATTATACATATTGAGAAAGATGTGTCTGATAATTTTTAAAAACTGATGCAAAGAAGCTGCCTACATAGTAGGCAGCCTGTAAAGTATTAACCTTTATGATATTTGTACATCCAAAGAAGGCCGGATTTTAATAATCTTGGCACACGTCCCATTAACGGTTGATTTGCGAGTAAACCGAATCCATGCTTCTTACCAAGAGATCCTAGAACACCTTTTAATTTAATAACAGGTAGTTCATCAGGGAGTGGTTCATTATTCCAACGTTTTAATAATATTTGGACAATTTGTTCTCCTTGACCTTCAGCAAGTTGGGCAGATGGTGCATGTGGAAGTGCTGCGCAATCTCCTACAACGTAAACGTGCTCGTTGTTTGGAATATTGTGATATTTCGTTAAGACAACCCGTCCGCTACCGTCTTGTTCAACTGGAAGGTTTCGAACAACTTCATTTGCTTGAATACCAGCTGTCCAGACAATTGCATCACATTCAAGTGGTTCATCGTGATTATACACAATATTTGGTTCCACTTTTGTAATGTTAGAGTTTCTTATAATATTAACTTTATGTTTTACGAACCATTCTTCTACGTATCTACTTAATTTCTCTGGATACGGGAATAAAATTCTATCTTTTCGATCAAATAAATAGATTTTTAAATCAGAACGGCTTTCGCGAAGTTCACTTGCAACTTCCACACCACTTAAGCCAGCACCAACGACAGCTACTGTTGCATTTGGTTCTAGACTATTTAATTGTTCATATGTTTTACGTGTTTGTTCAATTGATTGTAGACTATGTGTATATTCCTTCGCCCCAGGAACGTTATGATATTTATCTTCACAGCCAAGTCCGATAATTAAATCATCATATTGGATTGCTTCACCGCCATCGAGATGAACCGCTTTTTCTTCGAGGTCAATATTTGTTATTGTGCCGTATTGAATATTGAGGCGTGGGTGCTCAGGAAACGGTATACGAATATGCGTTTCTGAAATAGTACCCGCAACTAATGCATAATATTCAGTTTTGAAGCAATGATATGGTACTTTGTCGATTAATGTCACTTGTACATCATCTGGAAGTTGGTTGCTTGGAAGTAGCCTTTGTAGAATTCTCATTCCACCGTAGCCGCCACCTAGTATTACGAGGTGTTTCATGATGGATTACCCCTTTTCTGTTGAAATATCCCCTAATCATAAAATTTTATATTAATAAAATATTTTGACTTTACTCAATCAAATTATATCGAATTTGTGAACAAATAACAATGCATGAATGAATACTCTGTTGTACAATAAGAAGAAAAGTAAAGTAAACTGTTTTGCCTTTTTAGTTACTATTTCATTGCAAGTAGCATGTTATATAAAATAAAATCATCTACTTTGAAGTGAAATAGTGAAGTAACTAAATAGTTTAGGATGTATAACGAAAACAACAAGAGACAGCTTAGTTTTCTTCTTATAGATGAAGTCAGAAGGTAATTTGTTTTGTAGTACAGGGGGGAGAATTTTGATTAAACCATTAATTGAATTTTGTGTAGGTAACCTTGCAAGTGGTTCACAAGCAGCTCTAGAAAAATTAGAAAAAGATCCAAATTTAGATGTAATGGAGTATGGTTGTCTAGGGTATTGTGGTATTTGTTTTGAAGGACCGTTTGCACTTGTAAATGGTGAAGTTGTACAAGGTGCAACAGTAGAAGAGCTTGTTAATAATGTATATGAGTATTTGGATGAAAATCCAATGTTTTAAGGTGTTGCGAATGAGCAACGCCTTTTTCATTTTATTTTAGATAAAACGTTATTTTGGAGGGTAGTTTAATACTATAGATAAATAAAAAAAGGCCCTTTTTAGAAGGGCTTTTTTCTTACACAATGTGTGTAAGAGTGGCTCATCGCCAAACGTTGTCAAATATGAGAAACGGGGGACATTCATATTGTGTTCTAAAAGCATGCATTCTATACTTAAAATAACAAATTATTTTTGGAGTGAATACAAATGAGCCAATTTTCTTTTACAAAAATGCATGGTCTTGGCAATAGTTATATATATGTAAATATGTTTGAAGAGCAAATTCCTGAAGAAGATTTAGCTCTTGTGGCGGAAAAGGTTTCAAATATTAATACTGGTATTGGAGCAGACGGAATGATTTTAATTTGTCCGTCTGATGTAGCTCCGGTGAAAATGCGTATGTTTAATAATGATGGATCAGAAGGAAAGAGCTGTGGTAATGGTTTGCGCTGCGTAGCGAAATATGCGTATGAGCATAAACTAGTAGAGGAAACAGTTTTCACAATTGAAACGTTAGCTGGCATTGTAACGGCAGAAGTAACGGTAGAAGATGGAAAAGTTATATTAGCGAAAATTGATATGGGTGCACCACGCTTAACACGCGAAGAGATACCGATGCTCGGTGAAGGTGAAACACCATTTATTCGTGAAAACTTCTTATACAATAATCATCGTTATGCATTTACGGCTGTTTCAATGGGGAACCCGCACGCGGTTATTTTTGTTGAGGATGTAGAGAAGGCACCTCTTACAACACTTGGTCCAGTTCTTGAGACACATGAAATGTTCCCAGAGCGAGTGAATGTTGAATTTATCGAGATTTTAAACGATGAAGAAATGAATTTCCGCGTTTGGGAACGTGGTTCTGGTGTAACGCAAGCTTGCGGAACAGGGGCATGTGCTGCCGTTGTAGCTGCTATTTTGAATGGCAAGATGGAACGTGGTAAAGAAATTACAGTCCATTTAGCTGGCGGCGATTTAATGATTGCGTGGACAGAAGAAGGAAACGTGTTAATGAAAGGACCTGCGGAAGTAATTTGCCGCGGAGTGTATGAGTACAAGATAGAAGCGTAAAGATGTATAATAGAATGAGAACAGAAAGGATGGTGTATTTCATGATTGAAGTAACAGAACAAGCAGCTTTTCAAATTAAAGATATGTTAAAAGATGCTGAAGATGGAGAGAAGTACGTGCGCCTTGCTGTACATGGCGGCGGATGTACTGGCCTTTCTTACGGCTTAGGATTTGAAGTAGAACCAAAAGAAGACGACACAGTTCTTGAGTTTTTCGGTGTTGAATTTGTTATCGATACAGAAAGTGCTCCAATTGTTAAAGGAGTAAAAATTGATTATAAACAATCTATGCTTGGCGGCGGATTCACAATCGACAATCCAAACGCAATCGCATCATGCGGATGCGGATCATCTTTCCGTACAGCGACGAATGCTGGTAAGCCAGAAGAGTGCTAAGTTTTTAGCCGAAATAGAAAAAGACCTTTTTAGCGATGGAATAAAATCGTTAAGGAGGTCTTTTCTTTTGCCGTAAAAGCCCGATTACCAAGGCTAATCAATATTTCACTTTATTTTTGCATAGATGCAAGTATCAGTTAGTTGTTTGCCGTCAGCTGAAAAATCTTCATTACGTAATATCCCTTCAAGTTCAAAGCCTAGTTTTTCAGGGAGTGCACGACTTTTCGTGTTATTACATTCACATCGTATTTCAATCCTTCTAAATTTGAATAACTGAAATCCAAGGTTTGTTAACGCACTTACTGTTTCTGTCATATATCCACTGCCACTAAATTGCGTGTTAATCCAGTATCCAATTTCACATTTAGAAACCTTCCAATCAATTCGATGAAGGCTAGCTGTTCCAACAAAATCATTCGTCTCTTTATGATAGATAAGATAGCGAAAGCTTTCTCTTTTCAAAAAATCTATATGTGCATTTCTCAGAAGAATTTCCGTTTCTTCAACAGTAGGAATGGACTGAAATAAAGACAACCATTGCTTTAATTCATTAATGGAATCTTTAATAGCTTGTTGTACTATATCCCCTTCACCAGCTTGAAGTGGTGCTCGAAGAATGAGTCTGTCTGTTTCTATTTGTAACGGAACATCTAATAAAATAGGGTTCATATCATTTCTCCTCTCGAAACCTTTAAATTAGGACAGAATGAAACTTATATCATAAAAAAACTTTCACCCAAAAGAAATAATTCTGGAGGACGAGAGTTGCAATTTATAATAAATGAATTGAAAAATACTTTATCTCACTAATAGAAAATCACGTCACAGCATCACTATTAGTTATTATAGAACTGTGCGAAGTACAGGAATATAGTAAAGCTTATCTCCCATAAAGGAACCTCTCAAAAACGAGTAAACAATAAATATATATTCAATTCATCATTTAGAAATCCCTTTTCACATATTGAAAACTAAACTATCAGTTGGTACAGCAGCATTAGGTTGTTAAACTAATGCATATGTTAATTGAATAAGGAGTTATTATTTTTTAACCTGCTTTAAATTGAACGCATAATTCACGATTGATTATCTAAACGCAATCGCATCATGCAGATTTGGATCATTTTTCCGTACAGCGACGAATGCTGGTAAGCCAGAAGAGTGCTAAGTTTTTAGCCAAAATAGAAAAGACCTTTTTAGCGATAGAATAAAATCGTTAGAAAGGTCTTTTCTTTTGGCGTTAAAACAGAAAATGCATGTAAAGTTACTTTAGAATTTAATTTGAATGTTATTATATATAGAATATATGATAATTATTGTGAATTCGACTTTCATATTGTTCGTTTAAGACAAGATTATGCAACAGAAATGTAAATGAATAGCAGAAATATACTATTTATTAGTTATATTTAATGTTAATATTTGTAACGAAGATGATTGGTGAGGGCTGATTAAAGTTTCATTTTATATAAAAAAGGTGCATGAGGGAGAAGGCTATAGCAAATTGTATAGAACTGAATAGTTCCGTATTAATTTAAATACGTTGATTACTAAATATTAAAAAATACCGGGGGGATTAGAGTGAAGTCATTTAAGAAAGTACTTATAGTAGGGATGGCGTTGACTACAGTATCGATTTTGGGAGCTTGTTCTAGCGATACAGACGTATTAACAAAAGTAGGAGCAAAGCAACCAGCGAAGGCGGAAGGTGACGTACTAAAAGATCAGAAGAAAACACCTATGACTACGAGTAAACGTGAAAGTATTAAAAATGAGGACGCTTCATCATCACAGAAGCGTTATATTTCTCATGATGAATCTCAAAAAATTGAGGAAGGTATGACGTATACGGATATTCTTAATACGATTGACTACGGTGGTGAGAACATAAAATATTATAATAACAATGAAAAACGCGTATTTTATACTGAAAAAGATACGGATGGTACATATGAAATTATGGTTGAATTAAATACATATGGTTACGTTGTGAATATTGAACGTACTGCTATAAAGGATACAGATAAAGATAAAGGTAAGGAGAATCGGGTATCTACGAAACGTATTGAAGAGCCTGTAAAGGAATATGAAGAAAAAAACGATCGTGTACCGTGGTATAAAGATGTAAATAACAATTCGGCAGCAGTAAGTTACAATCACTATTTGAAAATCAAAAAAGGTATGCCTGCGAATCAAGTAAAAGCTGCAATTGGACAGCCACATGTGATTGAGAAATATAAATCTTATTCAGTATATGACTATACTGGTTATGGTGGAGAAGGATCATTACGTGTAATCTTTGAACCGAATGGAACTGTTACGGATGTAGTGGAAGACGGTTTACCACGATAATAAATTAGTTACGGGAAGAGTTGTAGTAAAGTTGTCTTTGATTTTATAAAGTTTTTGGAGCATCCCCGAATATAGGTGGAAAAATAATTCTATTAGCCATGTTGATTATAGTATTAGTATTTACCGAAGTTTCTTCCCAATTCAATAGCGTTATTGTGCATGTTGTTGTCGTATTATTCTTGTTGGTATATACCGCAGTATGGCAGCAATTGTAACTGGACGTAAAAGGAAGCGGAGGAGTAGCAGCTTCCTTTTAAAAGAAGGAGGAAAATATGATGGAGGATATTCTTGAATTCATAGGGAGATACGTAATTAAACCTATTATTAGTTTAGTGAGATATCTTGTAATAGAGATTATAATTGAGGGGATAATAGAAGGCGTAATAAACGGTATAAGGAAATTACGTGATAAGTGGCGAAATTGGCGTGAAAGACGTTATTGGCGGTAGTGTAGCTGATGAGAGTGCAAAACAAAAACGTTATACAGAAGTTATGAAGAAGTTTAATGAAATGATAGCAAACCACCCGCATTTAGAATCTGTACTCGTTCCAATTGGTGATGGAATGACAATTTCTAAAGTGAAGAAATAATTATTATCTTACAAAAGTGTAATGTTCATGTCATGTTTTTGAATTTCTTCTTTAAGCTCCGGGCTTTAAGATAAGAATATAAGAAAAAACATATGAGGTGAAGGAAATGAAAAGATACATTGCACTATTTAGTATTTTAGTTGTATTTGCAAGTTTGTTAGTTGGTTGTGATTTAAACCGTATGGGTAAAGATGAGTATTATGTTCAAATTACAGTAGATGGAAAAGAATTTGATAGTAAAGCTAGTGATGGGCAGAAATTTAAAGATTATGAATACAAGCTGACTGGCTTTGATAAAGACGGTAAAGAGAAAGAATTAGAATTCATAGCTCAAAAAAATCTTCGTAAAGAAGCATTCCTACGCGTATACCACTCAGATAAAAAAGGTGTAACAGCTTGGGAAGAAGTGAAGAAAGACGAGCTTCCAGCGAAAGTGAAAGAAAAATTAGGCGTGAAATAAGACAGATAGAAAAGGAATTGACGAACAGGGTCTTTTCTAAAGTTATAATATCAACGGTTTATAGTTAATCGGTAACGGTTTGGTAACAATTATAGCAAATCTTTTTCCATAAACGCAACTACTTCTGCTTGCTTCGAAGGATACAAATGGCTATAAGTATTTAAAGTTGTTGCTACATCAGAATGCCCTAATCGCTGGGCTACAACCAGCGGGCTAACACCTTTATTTATTAGATAAGAAGCATGAGAATGTCTAAACTCATGCATTACAATCTCTTTAACCATAGCAATCTTTAGATAGTTGTTGAATTTTTTATGTAATGAAGTTGTGGCGAGACTATCATAGAATTCACCAAAAACAACATAATCATTTTTAACTGGTGCTGTTAGTGCAGCATCTTTTTTTATACCTCTTAATAAATTCATTACAAAGTTAGGTAACATAATAATTCGATTAGAAGCTTTAGTTTTTGGTTCTGTAACTTGACGATTGTATTTAGTTTTGTGAATGTTGATGGTCTTTTCTTCGAAATTTATATCTTCCCAAGTTAAAGCTAGTAGTTCGCCTTTTCTTGCTCCACTATAATAAAGAGTTGAAAAGAATGCTTTATACATGGGCTCATCTACCACACTGATAAACTGTTTAAATTCTTCGAATTCCCAAAAGTTAATTCTTTTCTTTGATTCTTTTTGAAAATTCCCAGCAATTCTTGCTGGATTGGTTGTTAAACCATGAAATTTTATTCCAAAATTAAATATTGCTGAGAGTGTAGTGTGGAATTTTTTTAAATATTCCGCAGAGTATTCATTGATCATTTTGTTTTGATAGTCCATTACATGTCTAGGTGTGATACAGTCAATTTTCATTTTCCCGAATTCTTTCATTAAATGATTGTAGATGGCATTTTTTATGGTATTTATTGAAGATTGTTTCCTCCTCTGCGTATACCAATTAAAATAACTATCTGCAACGTGCTCAAAAGTTAGATTGGAGTTTGATTCTTTTTCAACTAACATTTTAGCTTCTGCTTCACGTGCTTCTTTTTTTGTTTTAAACCCACGACGTTTTACTTGCTTGGTTGTCCCATCAAACTGACGGACTCTTACTACGAAGAAATATGTACCTCGTTTGTCATCCTTATAGATCACCATAGGGGTTCCTCCTTTATATAAAGAGTGATAATTCAATTTATTGAATAGATTATAGCTTTTTTGTTACCAAAAGAAAAGATGTCCCAATGAGAACATCTTAATAATGGATTTAAGTTTGAAGAAATAACAATTGGTAAACGGCTAATTTTATGTTATGCCATTTGTTAATAAAAGGAGTCAGTCCAATAAAAAGAATCCGCTACAATCTGCAACGGATTCTAGTCTTAGAAGTTTGAAGCAACTAAGACGTTTTGTGATGGAAATTCGATTATAACATATGACGTTTAAAAACCAAATGGACCTTATAGGATTTGAACCTATGACCGGACGGTTATGAGCCGTCTGCTCTGACCAACTGAGCTAAAGGTCCTTGTATGGATAGTATATCAGCGTGTATAAAAAAAGAAAAGGCACAATCAATATGAAAGGGCCTTTTCTTTCAGCTTAATATTTCTTTAAATAAATAGAGGCGTACCTCTTTTATAGGGATGTAAACACACCCTATAAAACAGAATCATCTTTAAATCCAGATTGTTAGCACACACAATAAAAAAGAAGCGAGGTAAATATTTAGATAAACGCTATGTCACTAGTGCAATTGACATATTACGCTCTTAATAATAAGAGAATCTGCTTTATAGAATGTATCCACGTTTTTTATTGTACTACTTCTATTATGTACATGGTGTATTTTTTGTGATTATGCAAAATTGCATTATTGCAGTTTCTATAAAACACAAAAAAAGACATCCAAATAAGGATGTCTACGAAATTAAACCATCTTACTTTTAATAACAGAAGAGTAAGGGAACTCAATTATTATTAAACCATCATATTGATTAAAACAGAAAGGATACTTTTATATTATCATATAGTGCTATCCGTTAATATTGATAAAAAATAGAAGGGGGTTTTTGGGGAATAGACAGAAATCAATGATTGGATGGGTTTGAATTTTTCATAATGGCTGGTTTTTCACCCTTAAAATTAAAATATAATAGCAAAACAATGGGGGAATGGGAAACAATTGTCATTTTAGAGAAACAATTGTTGAAAAAATCAAAAAAGATAATTATTTTAAAAAGAATTGTGTTATATTGGGTGCGTATATCCAATTATGGAAGAGAATTTGCAGTTTCGAAAGTTTATGAAATTAACAAAATAATATTATTGAACATAAATAGAGACCCATAGAAGCGTGTTTGAGAGGGACTCTCACACCTCCTCTCGAACCGTTCCCTAACTAGCACTTAGGAAACACTTGCCTCGTATGAGTCCATCTTATTATATCACATTTATACAATGTTTCTTATTGAAAAAATTGTTAGGATGGAGAGTTTATGTTCGGAGAAGGGGGAAGTGAATTTGCAACATGTAATGGATCAGTTGTTGAAAAGAATAGAATTTTGCGGATATTCAAGAAGAAATTTTGCTGAGAAAATCAAAGTAAGTCGTGAAACATTCAGGAGAGGACTTATTTGTGAATATGAAATGGATGTAGCAGTATTTTTTCAATCCATTGAGATTTTATTTGAGCATCCAACTGAAAAAAGAAAAATCATAAGAGAATTTTTCAATATGTGTGAAAGTATCTCTAACATTGAAGTGGCTTTAATATATTGTCAGGTTCAAGGTGAATATAATCTGATGCAACATTTAATAACAAAGCATGAAAATAAAACGAATTTAGGAATTTTTTTTAGTATATATAAACTTTTTAATAAGAGGAATAGAAATGAGTTAAAAGGACAGGCACTGCACGATGAATTGAATAAGAGGCGTTTTTCTTCGAATCCACATTGCCAGGTGATGGTTAATATACTGTATATGCTAGCATTAGCTGATAAGCCGAATAATAACGCTATTATTGAATATGTAGACGCTGTAGAAGAAAATTTAAAAAAAATAAAAAAAGGTCAAATTAAAGATTATCTTAGTATGCTAGCAAATGAAAGAAAGGCATACATGTATCTTTGGAGAGTGCAACTTGATGAATGTAGGGAAACATGTTATAAAATAATTAACTCTTCCCTAGATATTCCAATTGTCAAAGCAACATCATTATGTTGCGTTGGTGAATCTTACCAGTTCGAGTCGCCGATTATGTCTGAAAAGTTCATAGAACAATCTATTAAAAAATTAGAAGAAGTTAATGTCCCTGTAAAAACTCAAAAGTATATAGCTTTTCAATCTACATTGGCGCATGTAAGGATAACTAACAATTTAAACATTGATAAGATTGATGTTACGGTAATTCATGAAAATGAACAGGCTAATTATGAATATAACTATGGTGATCGAGAGTTAGGAGTTTTAATGTTTGAACAGATGAAAAGAAAAGGATTTACTCCTTTTCAACGTCTTTCTTATTCAAAATGTATTGGTGATATGGAAGGAATTAAAGAAGCTTTACTCGAGTTTGAATTAGCAGGGTTAAGTTTTTATGGACAGTTATGTAAGGATATTTTAATGAACAAAGGGGAAGTGCTACAATGAAAAAGAATTTAATTGCACTTTTAATGTGCGTAGGGGTATTAGGATTCGGATTATTTGGAGAAGTTAATCAGATAGAAAAAACAAATCTAGTTCAGTATATGATGACTGATCCTGGTGGAAGTTAATATAGTTAATATAAAAAAGAAAGTCGCTACTTCGGTAGCGGCTTTCAGTGCGTTTAAGGAGTGACACAAATAAAATTACGCATCGTAAAACTGTGTCACTTGATTTTTGAGTAAAATGAAATAGGAGGAATTTTGATGTTAAACACTGTAGGGGTAGATATTAAAAAGTTGGAGTTAATTGAAAAAATCTTATTATTGGAGAAAGAAACAGAATGCGAAATGATCTTACAAGCGATTGGAGAATTAAAAAAAGAGATTGATGGCAAATGAGCTGTCAATCTCTTTTACTATAATTTAGATGCTTGTTCTAAGATATTCTTCATCATGTTTAAAATGGTTTCTTGTTTGGAGCTATCAAGCTTTTCGATTTTACCAGCCATTTCAAGCATTTCCTTTTTGATCTCAGAAGATTCATCCATTGTTAATTGTTTATGAACTGAGCGTCCCAATAAGTAATCAGCTGTAACACCAAAGGCTTCTGCCAGTTTATTTAACACTTCATTACTTGGAGCATTTCTTCCGTTTTCAATTTCCGAGATGGAAGACTTTTTCAAACCTACTTTATCTCCTAATGCTTGCTGTGTTAACTTTATCTCTTTTCTAAGTGTTTTAACCCTAGTCCCTAACATATTTATCCCTCCATTCTATAAAGAGCTCTCATACACATTGTAATATAAAAGTTCACTCTAAACAAACTTTTTTGTTTTATTTTAAAAAAACTTAAAATATAATGTACATTTTTAGTGAACTTATGCTATGATGATTTCATAAGTGAGGTGAGCAATAGTGGATTTTGACAACAAAAAACTTACTTGGATTCTTCTTGAACATGGAGTCAGTCAACGTCAGCTGTCAAAGGAATTAGGTAAAGCAAAAGCTACAGTGTCTGGATATGTCAATGGTACTATACAACCGCCTTTTTCTGTTATATGTAAGATAGCAGATGTATTAGGCGTAAGTGTGGACTATTTTAGAGAGGGTAGGAATGAGTGAACTTTTAGATTATTTTTTTAACATTTAAGTTCACTTAAAATGTACTTTCGGGAGGGCGAATAATGATTGAGGAAAGCCAGTTTTCGTTAATGATAGTTGCACTCGTAATTTGTATAGTCTCTTTAACATTTTATTTTTTGGACAAGCCAATTGAAAAGTTTATAAAGGATGATGATAGCGATGTATAAAAACCTATTTATTGTTCGAAGAGAACATCGTATGACGCAAGAGGATGCTGGGAAGTTAGTAAACATATGCCAGCAAACGTATTACCTAAAGGAAAAAGGAAAACGTGATTTTACTCTTACGGAAGCAAAATTACTCGCACGACATTTTAAAACAACGGTAGACGACCTATTTGCGAAGTAACTGGAGGGGAATTTAAATGAAAAACGGTAAAAAATTAACCAAGCGTGAAAAGATCCACCTTAAATCATACAAATTGAATCCTGAGAGCTGGTTAATCTTTAAGAAGGTAGATGGTGAATTATATTTAGTTCATCGTCATACGAATTCAATAAGAGTCATTCCAAGTGTGTAGGGTGGACAAGCATTATTAAAAATGAGGAGGGGTTTATATGGACCAATTAACACCAATAAACGAACAACTGACATTATCAAGTTTGGAAGTAGCAAAGATGGTAGGAAAGGAACATAAGGAATTATTGCGAGATATCAGAACATACATTAGCTATTTGGATGGTGAAGAGATGAGCGCAAAATTGCGCCCAACTAATTATTTCATTGAAAGTTCGTACAAAGATTCATTGAATCGAAAAAAGCTTTGCTATAACATCACGAAAAAAGGCTGCGAATTAATTGCTCATAAAATGACAGGTAAGAAAGGGACATTGTTTTCCGCTTCTTACATAGAACGATTTCATCAAATGGAACAACATATAAAAAAGCAAAATGAAATCCCTACTGACCCATTCAAACAAATCGAACTAATTGCAGCAGGAGCAACTAATTTAAACAATCGAGTTAGCAAGTTAGAACATGTTATTGAAGAGCAATTAACTATAGATTTTGGACAACAACGAGTAATAGAGAAGGCAAAAGGTAGACGTATCTATTTTCTATGGGAGCACGGCCATATTGATAAAGAGGTTCATGGCACTACACGTAAGTTGTTTGGTTTGTTAGGTAAAAATTTAAAAGATGCATTTGATGTGAATAGCTATCGAGATATTTTAAAGAAAGATTTTGATGAGGCGTTAAAGTTTATTGAGGGCTGGAGACCAATGATCTAATTATCTAAAAGGAGGACCATTACGTGGAGATGATAACAAACAAAGAAGTGTTTCGAAGTATTGAAAAGAAAGCAAAACAACTTAGTTTAGTTCCTGATCAACTACAGGTCGAGCAATTACAAAATGTATTTCTTTTTAAAGAATATAAGGGAGAGTACATCTGCGTCTATTCGTGTGATAATCAAATTCATTTTGTTTCTGAAACATTTGGAAAAGGAAAGATGATCAATCAAGTTCAGTTTTTTAAAGTTTTTGGGGAAGAGTGGAATGAATATCCCTATAAAATGATTGTTTTTAATGCAATTGCTTGGTACAAGCGATGGTTAAAGTCGAATTTTAAAGATATGGACGAATTGTATGGCCGAAAGAGAAGTTTACAAAAACAGCATGAATGGTTAATGGAGATTATGGAAATACAACGTGCCAGTGAAAAATTACTGTTCATTAATGAAGTTAACAATGTGTTAAACAGAGTGAAGGAGCAAATTTTAAGTATAGGAAAGCAGGTTATAGATATTATTCAGTTTTGGGATTTTAGTATCGATGAGGTGTGTGCTCTTCTTGGAGGGAATGCAATAGAAGGGCAACGGCTATATAAAGAATATCAAGAAGATAAAAAGCATCAAGAAACATTTAAAACATTTATGGAATACGCCTTGCATAGAGGATTGGAATATAGACATCGAAAAGGACGAATGAAAGATATATATGATTGTCCATCTTATGAAATGCCTTTCTATTGGGCGGTAAATAAAGTGATATTGGATTTTATAGACAATTCACCAAAAGCGAAAGAAAAGATAAATAATTTCCTTAAAAATGATTTGGGATTAACTATGTATAGAACAGTTGAAGATTTAGAAGGCAATATTTTAGGAGTTATAGAGGATGGTGAAAGTAATTAAAAAAGTAACTTGCGCCAACAAGTTACTAAATAAAAATACTTATAAAAATATACTTATTAGAAATATAACATACATGTCCAGTTTATGAAAAGAGGGGCATGATTATGCTCCTTAAATATAAGAGGTGTTTATTTGAGCAAGTTAATCATAAACGAAGAACCGTTACTAGTTCTTCCATCATTAGCAAAGAGTATTGGATTAAATGAAGCCGTCTTTTTACAACAAATACATTACTGGTTAAATCGTTCTAACCATTTTTATGATGAAAGACGTTGGATATATAACAGTGCTGTTGAATGGTCTAAACAATTTCCGTTTTGGAGTGAAAAGACAATTAGACGTATTTTGAAAAATTTAGAAGAAACCAAGATTTTATTGACTGGTAATTACAACAAGATGAAATTCGATAAAACTAAATGGTACACCATTGATTATGATAAATTACGTTCGCTCGAAACGGTAAACGATGTGGACAATTTGACTAGAAGAAGTGGTAAAAGTGACCATGTGCTACCGGACAATTTGACCAGACCAATACCAGAGAATACACAGAGACTATCTACAGAGATTACAGAATATATAGTCGAGATAGTAAACTATCTCAACACTACATGTAATAAAAGTTATCGTACCTCAACTAAGAAAACTCAAACATTAATAAAAGCAAGACTAGCTGAAGGCTATAAAGTTGAACAGTTCAAGAAAGTAATTGACATAAAGAAATCTCATTGGTTTGGAGATGCAAAATGGGATGAATATTTAAGACCAGAAACACTATTTGGAACAAAGTTTGAAAGCTACTTAAATAGCAAACCAAAAACAAAGCAACATTCGGAAATGTCTGCTGAGGAACGGTTGGAACATTTCCAACAAGCAGCAGAGGAACAAGATGATTTGCCATTCTAGGGGTGTGCTAAATGGGGAGAGAAGAGCTTTTTCAAAGAGTGTTCAGTAGCGATCGAGAAGTGAGAAACTCAGTCAGTGTAGAGGAATTAATGAAGGCTATGTCACTTGAAGAGGGTGCATGGTGTAAAACTTGTAAAATATTTGTTCCAATGATGCAGTTGCCTATCTATTTATTAAAACATTTAAAAGGCGCAAAAGTACCGGGTGTTAATTCCACGGGGAAAGTGCAACCAGTATGCCCGAAATGCTTTAGGAAACCCTCTGCGGAACAAGATGAGATTAGATATCAGGATGTTGTAGAGGCAGCACAAAAGAGAATGCAGCAAGGGGAACAAAATCGATATTTAATGCCAACGCCAGAAAGATATATCGCTGCTACACTTGAGAACTTTGAAATGAGAGCGGGCGTCGAGAAGGCAGTTAAAGGTGCAAGGTACTTTATTGAAAATATCTCAAAAAAGCAAGAAAAAGGGCTGTTTTTACAAGGTGGATTCGGATCTGGAAAAACAAGACTGTGTTATTCGATTAAACACACTTTAGAGAGTATGGGTCCTAAAGTGATTGTATATAACGTGACACAACTGTTAGATAGGATACGCTCTACATTTAGCAGTGATAAGGAAAGTAAAGCGGAAATTATGGCATTACTCATGAAGTGCGATGTATTAGTACTAGATGATTTAGGAGCAGAAAAGCCTTCAGAGTTTGCAGCAGAGTTTTTATATACGATTGTTGATTATCGATACAGTACGTGGAGACGAATGATTATTACAAGTAACTGTAGTGATGAGGAACTACAGGAACGTCTGGGCCATTTACAAGGTGGACGTATTTTAGATCGGTTAAGAGAAGGGTGTTATAAAATTCCAATTACGGCAGGGAGTGCGAGGTAATGGCAAATAATAAGAGTGGAGAAATACTTGATGGTATTAAAGAGTTGCTGTGGAAATTAATAGTTAAAGCGAAAACTGATGAAAGAGTACGGGATTTTTTGGATGATTTTAAAAAAGTGTTAGAAGATAATAAACATTCAGCTAAAGAAGAACTTTCGGTAGCCTTTGCAAGGTTACAAGAAAAACACTTTCCTAACTTTGAAGAAGGAGAATCTAAAAATGACTGAAGAAAGAGACCAAGTAAAGGCTGAAGTTAACGTTCGAGAAATGTTAGACACTGAATTTATGAAGAAGTATGGAAGGCTTGTGCATCATTGTGTTTGGAAACGATATGCGAAAAAAATGAAGAGTATAGAACATGATACGGGTTTAGATATAGAGGATTTAACTCAATTTGGGATGATAGGTCTTATTAAAGCAAGGGATAATTTTGATCTTGAGTATGGTTGTAAATTTTCAACGTATGCTGTTCCTAAAATTATAGGTGAGATTGGACGAGCGATTCGAGATCATCAAAAGGTGAAAATACAACGGAGTGTATACAGTATAAAGGGGAAAATTCTGAGACAAGAGTTAGAAGGTGAAGAGCCAGAGGAAATAGCAAACATCCTAAATGAAGATGTATCTGTAGTAATCAACGCATTACATTATCAACCAGGTGTACAGTCCTTGAATAAAGTTGTACACCAATCTAACGGAAATGAAGAATTAACCTTGGAAAGCATGTTAGAGGATAAAAAAGCAGAAAATGTTGAGGATGTATCGATTAATAGAATGGTAATACGGGCATTTAAATCTCAATTATCACATAAAGAACACATCGTATTAGATATGAGTCTACAGAATAGGACACAACAAAACATTGCAGATGAAATAGGGTGTAGTCAAGTTCAAATTAGTCGGATTTTAACAAAAATCAACCAAAATGCTGCTCAGTTCGGTAAGGATGGAGGTCTACAGGATTGAGCGAAACAAAGGGGGTATGTATGGACAATTTGCCTTCTTTTAATGTAATACAATTTGAATTTTATAAGAAATGGGGAGCGGAAAATGAAAAAGAAAATAATTGCAGGTTTAATGTCTATTATGGCAATAACGGGTTTAGCAGGTTGTAGTACAGAAGCAGATACAGTTTCACAAAATTTATCTAAATCAGCTGATTCATTTGAGGTTCAACGAAGAGTAGTGTTCTTCAATGGTATAACTGATAAATACCTTTTAAGTATTGAGGGATTATGCGCTTTAGACGCTGGTGATGGGAAGAAGATAACTGTAACTTGCAAGACTGGTGATGGTAAATATAAGAAACATTACCTTGGATTAAGTGATAATGTAAGTTACTTCATAGAACAAACAGATGCTAAGTACGAAGATGCATACCATTACAAAGTACTGTTTAGACCGGAAGAAATTATTCCAGATATTAAGTTGCAGACAAGCAATAAATAAACTACTTTTATGAGTTTATATGATGAAGTTTTTAAGAGTAAAATTAAACCAAAGTGTTATTTGAATAGAAAGGGAGAACGAAATGAAAACATTCAATGTTACCTTTACTCAAATGAAAATGTATGAAGCGGTTGTTGAAGCGGAAACAATGGAAAAAGCAGTTGAAAAAGTTCGTAATTGCCATGTACAAGAGGAAGATTTAATTGAGAAGGATATAACGATTAATGACTTGCGTGAGGTGCTATTCAAAGAACAACAGTTCGAATGAATAGGATGCTAAAATCACGTAAAAAAGGGCTTGTTTTTAATTGAGAATACAATAAGTCTAGGAAGTGCTAAAACCGCTCGTTCAGGCTATAAATAGCGTTTAATAAGATTCGATTAAAACAATAGAGTGAAGGAAGTGTTGATGTGGGTAACTTAAAGAAAAAGAAGATAAAAAAAGCCGTTGACCGACGTGCAAGAGCAATGGATAAGGAGAGAGTTACAAATGCATGGAGAAATATTTTTGTACGGGCAGGGATTGTAAAATGAACAAAATATTTGATGAATTGATAAATGAATTAAATCAATCAATAAGTGAAAATAAAAAACTGGCTGATACTGCTCATGAAAAGGGTGATATGGGGTTAGCTGGATATCATCGAGGGGTATGTGATTCAAATCGGGACTTTGCACTTAAATTAGTAAAGTTAATACCTAGGCAGGATCAAATAGTACATTAGGATATTTTTGCCCTGTATAGAAAGGTAGGTGAATCATCATTTGTACGAATGGTTGAAAGATTATCAAAGACTAGAGGAAGAAATTGAATATCTGGAATTTAATCTTGAAAAGACACAGTTAGAATTGAAACGTTGGATAAGTGGTGATTTACGAGGAGTTCGTTTGACTGCCGATTCAAATGGTGCAAAGGTAGAAGAGCATATTCAAAGAATAAGAAAAGAAATTAAGTTAAAAAAAGAGCAAAGGGTCCGATTGATTAATTTAGTAAGTAAGTTTAAAGGGATAGATAATCAAATACTTAAAAAGAAATACATCGATGGAATGACATTAGAAGAGGTTGCAGAAAATATTAACTACAGCACCAGTCATGTTAAAAAGAAACATGCTGAGTTAATTCGATTGATTAAGTTTGCAGATCAAGAAGGTATCATTTAGGTTCACTCCTAAAATGAATCGTACCTATTGAAATAATGAATTATAGTAATAGCATAAGTTTTTAACGAAAGAGCAGCTGGTGCACGGTTGCTCTTTTGAGTTGGATTTAAGGTTCTAATTAAGTAGAAATAAAGGAAAATATCTAATTATGTCGAATTTAAATATTCGAGGTGATAATAAAATGACTAACGGTATTTATGATGAGCTTTTAAAGTGGAAGGAAGAATTAGAAACAGAGATTAAAGTGATGGATAAAAACGAACAAGAACATGAGCTTCGAGTTCAAGTTTTAATGAAAAAAATAGAAATATTAGAGACAGTAAAAACTAAAGTTGATTCGGATAGGCAATATATGTATGAAAGCGATAAAATTAAGCCTTTAAGAGATCAATTAGATTCAACTAAAAGGGACCTTGAAGGCAAAAAATTCGGTAATGTAAGCAGAAAAGAAGAGCTGAATGAAATTATTAATGCTTTAGAAGTGCAGATTGATTTACATGAGAGCATCCAATAAGGGTGCTTTTTATTATGCAAAAATTACATAGGTGGTGAAGAGATGACTCTAACGTTCCATAATGGAGATTTGAATAAGTTGGCAAGAGATACTTCACATGACAGTATCATCTTGAGAGTTGGTGAACAAGAAATGGTATCTCTGAAAAGCAATGGAGATATCTTTGTTAAAGGTAAGCTTGTTGAAAACGATAAAGAAGTTGTAGATGGCATGAGAGAGTTATTGATGTTATCTAGGTAAAGATTAGCGCAAACGTGTTGCATTTAAAAAGGAGGGTGTTAAGTAAATGAGTCCAGATGAGATATATGTAAAGCAAATGGATGCGTGGATTAAAGAACAAGAGGCTAGAAGAGAACGGATTGTAGTAACAATTAAAACTAGCTCTGAGATTGTGGAACAAAACAAGATACAGTTGCAATGGTTAGATAAAGGCTTGGGTCTTGCTAAAGAAGAGTTCGAGACTTGGAAGAAAGAAAAGCAATGACTATAACAGTAGCAATGATTTTAGGTCTTTGGTCAGGTTGGTTGGTAGGAGCGTTAAAGAAAAGATAAGGAGAGTGAATGTAAATGATTACTGAAATTAGAAAAACAATATCTGGTACAGAGTATTGGGATAATGAAAAGAAGAAGAGTCTATTTGTTCCTTCAGGTGAAGAACCAGGATTTGAAGTAACTGTTAATCCTGAGAGTATGATTGCTGATAAAGGATTTTCAACAGGAGGGTATTTGACTAAAGATACGTTGGCAATTAGTGAAGCAGGTACAGAACTTATCTTGAGTAATAAGACAATAAAAGAGTTACGTGAGTATGCTGATGAGCTAGGCATTGAGATTCCAGCTGATGTTAAAAAGAAAGAAGATATCATTGACTTACTATCATGAAATACTGTGACTTCAATGGCTGCCATAACAAGATAAGCAAAGGACGTTACTGTGAAGAGCATAAGCGTAACAAGCCAAGAAAGAAGAAAGATAAGAAGAACATCTACCATCATGATAACAAACCATTTTATCGTACTGATGCATGGAAGTATGTCAGGTCAAAGGTATATGAAAGAGAGAAGGGATGTTGTCAACGATGTGGACAGTTTGTCTTTGGTAGGCGTGCTCATGTTCATCACGTAATACCAATCAAAGAAGACCCAACTCTTAAATTAGAAGAAAATAACTTAAGGTTACTTTGTCCAGTTTGTCATACAATCGAAGAAAATGAAGATAAACCGAAAAAAGTTTTTCCGAGTTATTTCGGAAGCCCCCCTATCAAAAATTAAAATTTGTCCTCTGGGGAGGATAGGTAGCGTAGGGGGCATATCAATAGTTGCACCATTTTAAAAAAATGAAGGGGGTGTGAAAATGGCTCGAATGTCAAAGAAGAAAAAGTTGGAAATGCTAGATGTTGCAAGGGATGAAGAACGAAATAGAATCATAAAATTATTGATTGAAGATGACAATTTCACACCTTCCTTAGAACCATTAATTGATAATTATTTAGATGCTTTTATCATTTATAAAACAATGTTTGAAGAATGGAAAGCCGATGGTTTTGCTCCTACAAAAACACATAAAAACAAGGCTGGTGCAGTAAATGAAATGAAACATCCCCTCGCTCAACAAGTTGAAACTTGGAATGATAAGAAGAATAAAATGTTAGAAGCTCTAGGAATGACGAATAAGGGAAAAAGTGTACAAAAAACATCAAAAAACAATGGGAATATTCAATCAAATGAGCCGAAAGACGAATTAGCTGCTCATCGTGAGAAATGGCGGAAAACTAAATGATTATTACACCAGGCGTTAACTATGCTGATATGTATGCGAGTAACGTCATGCGTAATAAAAAGAAATACCCGAAGTCGATCATTCTTGCTGTAGAACGTTACAAGAAGTGGAAAAAGCGTAAAGATGTTTGGTTTGATGTGAATCGTGCAAATGAAATGTTGGATTTTGTTCAATCATTTGTTCGACATGTGAAAGGGCCACTTGCAGGTCAATTAATGGAATTAGAGTTGTGGGAAATGTTCATTTTTTCGAACATGTATGGTTGGTATCGTAAAAATGAAAAAGGAAAGATTGTTCGTGTTGTTCGGGAAGCTTATGTGCAAGTACCAAAGAAGAATGGAAAAACAATTATTGCAGCTGGTGCATTATTGTATTCGATGTATGGTGAAGGTGAACTTGGAGCAGATTGTTATTGTGCCGCTTCAGATTATGAACAAGCACAAAATGCAGCTGAACCAATAGCGCAAGCAATTGAAAACTCTGAGCCGTTGGCAAGACATACACAAATATACAAGGGGGTAAACGGAACAGTCAGCGGTGCAATGTATCGTTATAGTATTGATAATATTGCATATCAAAATAAATTTAAGGTATTAACTAAAAATACAAAGGGTCTTGAGGGAAAGAACCCTTATTTTGTATTGAATGATGAACTTCATGCACAAGAGAATATGGATATGTATGATAACTTAAAATCAGCACAGATTTCACGTGAGCAACCAATCATGTTGAATATTTCAACGGCTGGTAAAGGTTCATCTAGTGTTGGTATGCGTGTGTATAAACTAGCGAAAGATGCTCTCGAAGAAGATGACGATGATACTTTATTTGTTGCAATTTGGGAACCGAATAAAGGCTACGATTGGACAGATAGAAAAGTTTGGGAGATGGTTAACCCGAATATTGGTATCTCTGTTACTATGGAGACCCTTGAGACTGAATTTAAAAAAGCACAGAAATCGGCACATTCAAAAGCTGAGTTCCTTTCTAAGCACTTAAATGTTTTCGTAAATGGAGCAGATAATTATTTTGAAAAAGATCAAGTACAACATGTGCTTGTGGAAGATTTGGGTGATCTTACAGGTGAGACTTGTTATTTAGGATTAGATTTATCTAAAACAACGGATTTAACATGTGTAAGTTTGAATTTCCCCACCCATGATGAGGAAGGGAAATCAATCATAAAAGTTAAGCAAATGTACTTTATTCCCACTGATAACATTGAGTTTAGGGAAAAAGAGGATAATGTGCCATATACAGATATGGTAGAGCGTGGCTTTGTTACTTTTTGTGATGGAAAGATGATTGATCAGGATCAAGTTATGGAATATATCGTTGAATGTATGGATTTATACGATGTGCAACAAATAAATTATGATCCAGCGATGTCTCAAAAGTTAATAGAGAAACTTGAAAATCTTGGTTTAGAATGTATTGCGGTAAATCAGTATCCAAATGTTATGAATGCAATGCTTGATGATTCAGAAATACTAATTTATGAAAAGCGTTTATTTACAGACAATCCTTTATTTGTTTATTGCGCTCTTAATGTTGTAGTAGTAACAAATATTAATGGAATGAAGGCGCCAAGTAAGCGACAATCCAAAAAGAAAATCGATGGATTTGTGGCTTTTTTAGTTGCTCACAAAGAAACCATGATGATTATGGATGATGTGAGTGAAGAGGGGATGGATGAATTAATTGGTGAGATTTATAGATAGAAAGGCGGTGAGAAATTGGGTTTACGAGATCGTTTTTCAAATTATTTGTATCGAAAGTTAGAGAAGCGTGGTTTGTTTGATGAAATTTTAGGTAATAGCATTCGTTATGGTGGTAGGTATGTAAGCAGTGACAATATTTTAGAATCTAGCGATGTTTATGAGTTGCTACAAGATATAAGTAATCAAATGATGTTAGCTGAGATAGTTGTGGAAGATAAAGAAGGCAAAGAAATTAAAGATGATTTTGCTCTTAAAGTATTAAGGAATCCAAATAGCTATCTTACACAATCGGAATTCATTAAGTTAATGACCAATACCTATTTACTCCAAGGTGAAACCTTCCCAGTCTTGGATGGTGATCAATTACATTTAGCATCAAATGTTTATACGGAATTAGATAATAGGTTGATAGAGCATTTTAAAGTTGGTGGAGAAGAAATTTCATCCTTTATGATTCGTCATGTGAAAAATATTGGTGCTGATCACTTAAAAGGAAAAGGTATTCTTGATTTAGGAAAGGATACTCTTGAAGGGGTTATGTCAGCTGAGAAAACTTTAACGGATAAATATAAAAAAGGTGGTTTGTTAGCCTTTATGTTGAAGATGGATGCGCATATTAATCCTAAGAATGGTGCGCAGTCTATGTTAATCAAAGCAATTTTAGATCAATTGGAATCAATTGATGAATCAAGGTCCGTTAAAATGATTCCTCTTGGTAAAGGGTATTCAATAGAAACACTTAAGAGCCCATTAGATGATGAAAAGACCCTGGCCTATCTAAATGTATATAAAAAGGATTTAGGTAAGTTTTTAGGTATAAATGTGGATACATACACAGCTTTAATTAAGGAAGACCTTGAGAAAGCTATGATGTATTTGCATAACAAGGCAGTTAGACCGATAATGAAAAATTTTGAAGACCATTTGAGTCTTCTTTTTTTCGGAAAAAACTTGGGAAAACGTATTAAATTCAAGATTAATATCCTTGATTTCGTTACGTATAGCATGAAAACAAATATTGCATATAACATTGTTCGAACGGGTATTACATCACCAGATAATGTGGCAGATATGCTTGGATTTCCTATGCAAAATACACCTGAGTCACAAGCTATCTATATTTCAAATGACTTATCAAAAATTGGTGAAAAACAAGCTACAGATGATTCACTGAAGGGAGGTGATGGAAATGGCAAAGACAAAGGAAACACGGACATTTGACATCACCAAATTAAGTACCAGAGATGCTACGGAAGAACACCCTTCAAAGATAACGGGTTATGCAGCTGTATTTAATTCAAAGACAACTATTGGTGGCTGGTTCGATGAAGTTATTGAACCTGGTGCATTTGCGCGTTCTCTTTCTGAGAATGGTGATATTAGAGCGTTATTCAATCATAACTGGGATAATGTCCTGGGAAGAACAAAAAGTGGTACATTGCGACTAGAAGAAGATGAAAAAGGTCTGAAATTCGAAATTGAATTACCTAATACATCTGTTGGGCGAGATCTAGCGGAAAGTATGTCCAGGGGTGATATTAACCAATGCTCATTTGGATTTTGGATAACAGAAGAGAATTGGGATTATAATGTTGAACCAGCATTAAGGACCATTAAAGAAGTAGAACTTTATGAAATATCGGTTGTTTCAATACCAGCTTATGACGATACGGAAGTATCTTTAGTTCGCAGTAAAGAAATCGGAAAAGAAATAGAGCAACGAATGAAGATGATTAAACAAATAAATCAAATCCTGGAGGGAAAGTAAATGAACAAACAATTATTATTAGCATTACAAAAACGAAGCAATGAAAGATTAGTGGAATTACGTACAAAGGTTGAGAATCCTGAATTACGTGCTGAAGATTTACCAGCAATTCAAGAAGAAATTGATGAAATTAACAAACAATTACAAGAAGTTGCGGATGCTCTAGCAAATCTTGAAGATGATGGTGAAGGTGAAGACGGAAACGAAGATGATGAAGAAGGTGCTGGGGAATCTGGTACTGAAGGTTCTGGTGAAGGTGGAGAAGGTCGTACTGGAAATCCTGAGGGCGGCGAAAACAGAACTGGTTTAACAGCAGAACAACGTCAATCAGCAATGACAGCTATTGCAACAGGTCTTTCTACTCGAGGTCATAAAACTACTAAAAAGAAAGAAAAAGAAATTCGTTCAGCGTTTGCTAATTTTGTAGTTGGTCGAATTAGTGAAGCTGAAGCTCGTTCACTTGGTATTGAAGCTGGGAATGGATCAGTAACTATTCCAGAAGTCATTGCTTCTGAAATTATTACGTATGCTCAAGAAGAGAACTTACTACGTAAATATGGTTCAGTTCATAAAACAGCAGGTGATATGAAATATCCTGTTCTTGTTAAGAAAGCAGATGCAAATGTACGTAAGAAGGAACGTAAAGATAGTGATGAAATCGTAGCAACAGATATTGAATTTGATGAAGTGTTACTTGATCCAGCTGAGTTTGATGCACTTGCTACTGTTACTAAAAAATTATTGAAAATGACAGGTGCTCCAATTGAACAAATCGTTGTGGACGAGCTGAAAAAGGCTTATGTACGTAAAGAAATTAATTTCATGTTTAACGGCGATGATGTCGGAAATGAAAATCCTGGTGCGTTAGCGAAGAAAGCAGTAGCATTTACACCTTCTGTACCGGTAGATTTAAAGGCAACTGATGCAGGTCAAAAAATGTATGATGCATTAATTGAATTTAAAAATACACCAGTTACAGAAGTAATGAAAAAAGGAAGATTTATTATTAACCGTGCAGCATTAACGGCAATTGAGGAAATGAAAACTGCTGATGGATTTCCGTTATTACGTCCAATGACACAAGCAGAGGGCGGTATTGGTAATACGCTTGTTGGGTATCCTGTGGAATTTACTGATGCAGCTGATGTAAAAGGAAAACCAGATGTACCAGTTTTATATTTTGGTGATTTTTCAGCATTCCATATTCAAGATGTTATTGGAGCTATGGAATTACAAAAATTAATTGAAAAATTCGCTGGTACAAACAAAGTTGGATTCCAAATCTATAACTTATTAGATGGTCAATTAATTTATTCCCCATTTGAACCAGCTGTTTATCGTTTTGAAGTAAAAGCGGTAACTGGAGCTTAATATGGATGATTTAATTGAGAAATTAAAATCTCATATTCATTGGGAAGAGGGTATGGATGAAACCATGCTCTCTTTTTATATTGAACAAGCAAAGACTTATGTAAAGAACGCGACAGGCAAACAGACCGAGTATTTAATTATTATGGTCGCTGGTCTTATCTATGATTACAGAGTCTCTGAAAAAGAATTAGAACAGGCACTTGATGCTTTAACACCGTTCTTTGTCCAGGAGGTTTATGCTGATGAAGAGAAAGACGAATAAACTCAAATGGATGGGTGAGCTACTTAAATTAGGAGAAACAATTGATCCTGAAACAGACCGTGTTGTGATGGGATATCCGTTAGAACGTAAAATTCGTTATAACAATATTGGGGTTACAGCCACTGATAAATTCACAACAAAAGATACGAATGAAATTGTAAAGAAAATTGAAGTTCGTATCGACCGTGACATTGAAAACAATCAAAAGGATTACCGTGTAAAAGTCGGTGGCCATATTTATAATATTGAGCGCATTTATGTAAGAGAAGAAGACCGATTGATGGAGGTGTCACTATCTTATGCAAATTAGTTTTCAAGAATTAAGGGACATCATGAAAAAATCAGGCATTCCAGTATATCGTGATGAGGCTCCTACAACAGCAAAATATCCTTACATTGTGTATGAATTTGTGAATGAACAGCATAAACGGGCTTCAAATAAGGTTCTAAAAGATATGCCACTTTATCAAATTGCAGTTATCACAAATGGAACTGAAAAAGATTATGAGCCGTTAAAGGTTGTTTTTAACGAAGTAGGCGTGTCTTATTCTCAATTTGATGGAATGGGTTATGACGAGAACGATGACACCATAACGCAGTTTATAACGTATGTGAGGTGTATCCAGTAATGGCTTCAAATAACAATGGTTTTGCTGAAGCTTTAGAAGATATCAATACGCTATTACGTGTGAATAAAAAGGTCGAACTGGATGTATTAGACGAAGCAGCGAAGTATTTTGCTAGTAAATTAAAACCCAAAATCAAAGCCTCCAATAAAAACAAGCGAACGCATTTAAGAGATAGCCTAAAGGTTGTTGTGAAAGATGATCGTGTATCTGTGGAGTTTAAAGATGAAGCTTGGTATTGGTATTTAGTTGAACATGGCCATAAAAAAGCAAATGGTAAGGGCCGTGTGAAAGGGAAACATTTTGTTAAGAATACCTTTGATGCAGAAGGTGACAAAATTGCTGATATTATGGCACAAAAAATAATAGATAGAATGTGAGGATGATATACATGACAGTTGAAAATAAAGAAATTCAATATTCGGTAGGGATCGAAGATTTATATCTGTGCTTGATGAAGGGAAATGAAACTTCTAGTGCACTACCAACTTATGAGGATATCGTTTATAGACAAACGAATATTTCAGATTTAACGATTTCCACTACTTCTACTAATTTTACAAAGTGGGCATCTAACAAAAAAATTATTAACATTGTCAAAAATACAGCGTTTGGATTAGCTTTTAACCTTGCTGGTTTAAATCGTGAAGTAAAAGATAAAATCTTTGCTAAAACACGTAAAAAAGGCGTGTCTTTTGAAACAGCGAAGGCGAAGGCGTATCCCAAGTTCGCAGTAGGTGTTGTATTCCCTTTAAATGATGGAACAAAAATATTACGTTGGTACCCAAAATGTACAGTTGCTCCAGTAGAGGAATCTTGGAAAACACAAGGTGATGAAATGACTGTAGATGACATTGCTTACACAATTACAGCAGATCCATTGTTATTTAATGATGTAACACAAGCTGAATTAGATACTGGTGATCCTGAGGCAAAAGGAATTAAAGCTGAAGATTTCCTAAAACAAGTAATTTGTGATGAATCTCAACTAGCGCAGCTAGGTGGAACGACTCAAACAGGTAAATAAGGAGGGTAATTATGGCACGTTTAAGTGATTTAGTGAATGTAAATATAACTAGAAACAGCATTAAGATACAGGGTGTTTCAATCCCTGTTATTTTCACTTTTGAATCTTTCCCTTATGTGGAAGAAGCATTTGGAACACCTTATCATGAATTTGAAAAAGAAATGAATGCTATGTTAGCTAAAGGTCAATTTAGCCTCGGAGAAAATGAAGCGAAATTGATGCGTGCATTAATTTATGCGATGGTACGTAGTGGTGGTACGGAATGTACATTAGATGAAATTAAAGGTGCCATTCCTATGAATGATTTACCTGACATCTTCATCGTTGTATACGAAATTTTCAGTGGCCAAACTTTCCAGAATTCTGATATGGAGAAGCTGAAGCAAGAAAAAAAGTAAAAAACATACTGACTAAAAACGAGGAATCTCAGTCCGAATTGGACTGGGATTTTTATTTTTATGTCGGTAATACGTTGCTTGGTTTAAGTATGGATGATTTCTGGAAAATCACACCTGCACATTTTCTAAAACAATTCATTATGCATCTCAGATACAACAATCCGGATGCATTACATGAGCAGAAACCAAAACAAATCTACACGCTAGATCAAACACCATTCCTATAAGAAATGAGGTGAGAAAATGCCAGGGAATAGTAAAGAAAGAAACGTCGTCCTTAATTTTAAAATGGATGGCCAGGTTCAATATGCAAATACATTGAAACAAATCAATATGGTTATGAATAATGCAGCGAAAGAATATAAAAATCATATTGCAGCAATGGGTCAAGATGCGACAATGACTGATAAACTTCTTGCTGAAAAGAAGAAGCTTGAAATTCAAATGGAAGCAGCCAAGAAACGTACAGCTATGTTACGTGCTGAATATCAAGCTATGTCCAAGGACACAAGTACAACCGCCGAACAACTCAATAAAATGTACGGGAAGTTGCTTGATGCAGAACGTGCTGAAACTTCTCTTGATAATGCAATGAAAAGAGTGAATGAAGGTCTTTCCGAGCAAGCAATTGAAGCCAGGGAAGCACGCGGAACTTTACTGGATTTACAAGAGAATTCTAAAAAGCTTGAAGCGGAACAAAAGAAATTAACTAGCTCTTTCAAACTTCAAAATGCTGAATTAGGAGCAAACGCTAGTGAAGCGGATAAGTTGGAATTAGCACAGAAACAACTACGCCAGCAAATGGAAATGACTGATAGGGTCGTCCACAACTTAGAACAACAATTAAGTGCAGCAAAGCGTGTGTATGGTGAGAATTCTACCGAAGTGCAGCAACTTGAGGCTAAATTAAACCAAGCAAAAACGACATTAAAGCAATTTGAAAACTCATTACAGAGTGTTGGGCGAAGTGGTTCACAAGCTGCGGATGGTATGGCGGAAATCAATAAGAAACTTGATATGAACAATTTAATGGAAGCCGCTGAAGTTCTACAAGGAATATCCGAAAAATTGATTGAAATGGGAAAGTCAATTGTAAATACAGCAATAGAGTTTGATGGATCACAGAGGAAAATTCAAGCTTCATTAGGGTTGACTGGAAAAGGTGCCGAAAATCTTCAAAAGATTGCTGTTGATACTTGGAAAAAAGGTTTTGGTGAAAATCTTGAAGAGGTAGATAATGCGCTTATAAAGGTCTATCAAAATATGCGCGATGTTCCACATGAAGAATTACAAGGTGCATCGGAAAACGTTTTAACATTAGCTAAAGTTTACGATGTTGATTTAAACGAAGCGACTCGTGGTGCAGGGCAGTTGATGAGTCAATTTGGTTTATCTACACAAGAAACATTTGATTTACTTGCTGCTGGTGCTCAAGAAGGTCTAAATTATTCAGATGAGTTATTTGATAACCTCTCTGAATATGCGCCTTTATTCAAACAAGGTGGCTTTAGTGCTCAAGAAATGTTTACGATTTTAGCAAATGGAACAAAAAGCGGTTCGTATAACTTAGACTATATCAATGACCTGGTGAAGGAATTTGGTATCCGTGTACAAGATGGTTCGAAAGGTGTATCAGAAGGATTTGGTGATTTATCTGAAGAGACACAAAAAGTATGGAAATCATTCAATGAAGGTAAGGGAACCGCAGCCGATGTATTCAATGCTGTGTTAGGCGATCTTCAAAAGATGGATGACAAAGTAAAGGCAAACCAGATTGGTGTTGCTTTATTTGGCGTAAAATGGGAAGACATGGGTGCTGAAGCTGTACTTAGTTTAAATAATGTACATGGTGGTCTTGGTGATGTAACTGGACGTATGAATGAAATGAAGAAACTTCAAGAAGAATCATTGGGGCAACAGTTCCAAAAGGCATTAAGAGAAACACAAGCCGCATTTGAACCACTTGGGAAAAAACTTGCTGAATTAGCTAAAGATGTTTTACCGCCGGTAGTAGAGGGGATAAAGACTTTAGTTGATGGATTTACTAAATTACCAGAGCCGATCCAAAATTTCACTTTTATTTTTGTAGGATTAACGGCTGTAGTAGGTCTTTTAGCTCCTATTATTGCAGCTGTAGTTGTATCATGTATAGCACTAGGGACAACGATTGGGACAGTTATGCTTGTTATTGCCGGTATAGCTGCTGTAATTACAGGGGTTATAGCAGTAATTCAAAATTGGGGGGCAATAACCGATTGGCTTTCTGAAAAATGGTCCCAATTTAAAGATTGGTTTGGTGAATTGTGGGCAGGTATAGTTCAGGCATGTAGTGATGGTTGGTCTGCCACAGTTGATTACTTTTCTGGAGCCTGGTCAGATTTTTTAAATATGGTAAATGAGTTCTTTGAACCTATAGGTCAATTTTTCATTGATCTATGGACAGGTATTTCTGATACAGCATCGGAAATTTGGACAGGAATTACTGATTATTTTTCAGAATCGTGGTCTTCATTCATTGAATTAGCAAATAGTATATTGTCTCCTTTAGGTGAATTTTTCAGTGGATTGTGGACGGGTATTGTTGAAACGGCAACTTCTATTTGGGATCAATTAAAGACAGCTTGGCAAGAAACTTGGAATACCATTGTTACGGTTTTAGATCCAATTATTTCTTTGATTTCTACAGTTCTTGAGGCTGGATGGTTATTAATACAAGCTGGAGCACAAATTGCTTGGGCAGCCATATCTCAATATATTATTCAACCAATTCAAGAAGCGTATGATTGGGTAAGTAAACAAATTGGTGAATTGGTTGCTTGGTTAGGTACACAATGGGAAATTGCAAAAGCTGTGGCGCAAGTTGCGTGGGGATTATTTAAGCAATATATCGTTCAGCCAGTCCAAGAAGCTTGGAGTACAACAAAAGAAAAATTCAGTGATTTGATTTCTTGGTTAAGTTCACAGTGGGAAACAGCGAAATCTTATACACTTTCAGCGTGGAATCTAATAAAACAATATGTCATTCAGCCTGTTCAAGAATTGTGGAATGCAACGAAAGAGAAATTGAATGATTTAGCGAATTGGATACTAGGTAATTGGGCTAAAATTCAATCTTACACACTTACGGCATGGAATTTAGTTTATAAATATATCATTGATCCTGTTATTTCAGCTTATAATTCTGCAAAAGAGAAATTCAATGATATGTACAACACGGCACGGGAAAAATTTGATTCAGTAAAAAATGCAGCTCAAGAAAAGTTTGATGCAGCAAAGAGGTTTATCATTGACCCGATAAAAGATGCGGTGGATAAAGTGAAGGGATTCATTGATAAAATCAAAGGATTTTTCAGTGATTTGAAATTAAAGATTCCGAAACCGGAAATGCCTAAAATGCCGCATTTTAGTTTAGAAACTAGCACGAAAAACATTTTAGGGAAAGACATTACGTATCCATCTGGCATTGGTGTACAATGGCGTGCAAAAGGCGGTATTTTTACTAGACCTACAATTTTCGGTATGAGTAATGGTCAGTTACAAGGGGCAGGAGAAGCTGGAAATGAAGCGGTTTTACCGTTGAATAAAAAAACATTAGGCGCGATTGGTGAAGGGATTGCAGCAACGATGTCTACTGAACCAACTGTAATTAATATTTATAATCCTTCAGTAAGGGAGGATCGTGATATCGACCACATGATCGGAAAAATAGATGATGCACTGGCTCAAAAAGGACGTAATTCAAAAATAGGAATAGGGAGGACGACTTAATTGTTGGATATAGGAATCGATAATGAATTAGCAAGCAGTTACGGATTAGGTTTAGTAGGTCGTCCAGTGATTCCAACCGCAAAACAAAAGGTAGAACATATAGAAATACCAGGACGACATGGTTCACTTACAAAGAAAGGGGCATATGAAAATGTCCCTTTTAAGGTGAAATTTAATATGTTGGAAAGGGAAAATATTAAACCTTTCATAAGACGTGCAAAACCTTGGTTATTACAAGGGAAAACACTTTTTTTCACAGATGACGATGTACATCGGAAGATTAAGCATGTTGAAATGGGAGACATCACAACTGAAATTGAGGAGCATGGTGAATTTGAGGTGGATTTCACACTAGATCCCTTTGAATATACAGAGGATGTAAATCTAAAGCTCACCAAACCTGGTGTAATTTATAATCCAGGTACAATTGAATCTGATCCTAAGTTTTGGATTGTGGGAAACGGTACTTTCCGTATAACAATCAATAACGTCTCTTTTCAAATAAAAGATGTGAATGGTTCTGTTGTCATAGATTCAGAAGTACTTGAAGCATATACCGATACCATATCAATGAATAATAAAATGGTTGGGCAGTTCCCTATATTGGGCGTGGGAGAAAATAAAATAGAGTGGTCAGGATCAATTCAATTTATGGAAATTCGACCTAGGTGGAGATATAAATGATTACTTTATATAAACCAAATGAGACTGATTATACACACAATGGTATAGGGGCTTTAGATAAAAATATTTATAACGCAACTGTTGAGGAAGAACTCAATGGTTTATTTTTATTTTCATTTAGTTACCCATTGTTTGCACCACATGGTTTGGAAATAGAGGGAATGAGCATCATTAAAGTTCCAACTCCTGATGGTGAACAACTGTTTCGAGTGGCAGCGCCTAAAGTCAGTATGGGTGAGATTACAGCGCAATGTTATCACATTTTTTATGACTTAACAGAAAATCTAATTGAAGACATTTTCGCTGAAACAACAAATGGTAATGGAGCTATGAATCGTATGTCAGCGGGATGCCAATACAAGCATCCTTTTCAGTTTTATTCAGATGTACCAAAGATAGCAAGTGCACGTATTGTCCGTAAAAATCCTGTGGAAGCATTATTGGATTCTAGTCAAGACAATTCATTTGTTAATCGTTGGGGTGGCGAATTAAAACGCGATAATTTTGACGTGAAGATGCTACTAAATCGCGGTATGGATCGTGGAGTAGTAATTCGCCATAAGAAAGATTTATTAGGGTATGAAGGTAATGTGGATTGGAAAAGTCCCATAACTAGAATCATGCCACAAGGTTTTGATGGGTTATTTCTTCCTGAAAAGTATGTGGATAGCCCACTTATAAATAAGTATCCCCATCCTAAAATTAAAGTGGTTGAATTTAAACATATTAAAGCAGCTATTGGTGAAAATGCTGACGATGAAGATGCAGTTCCATTAGAAGAAGCATATAGGTTATTACGCCAGGCAGCTAAGGATATGTTTGCTATTCAAAAGGTTGATCAGCCTAAAGCAAATTATAACGTTATGTTTCAGGAGTTATCACAAACGGAAGAGTATAAGGATTATAAGCATTTACAGAGTGTTTATATGGCAGATACGGTTACGGTTGAGCATCAAGAAGATGGTATTGATATAAAGGCGAAGGTAATTGCTTATAAATATGATCCAATAAAAAAAGAGTATCTGGATATAACCATTGGTAACTTCAAAGAATCCTTTACGGACGTTTCCGGTAGGGTTGATCTGGTACAAGAAGAGTTATCCAATATGCCAGGCTCTATTTTGGATGCAGCAAAAGCAAATGCTACAAGTCTTATTAATTCAGGATTCGGAGGACATGTCCGTAATTATCCAGATCGTATTTTAATTATGGATACGAAAGATGAAAAGAGTGCGAAAAAGGTTTGGCAATGGAACTTGAATGGATTGGGGTATTCTTCCACAGGTGTGAATGGACCATATGGAACTGCTATTACAAGTGACGGAAGAATTGTTGCTGATTTTATTACTGCAGGTACGTTAAGTGGGAACGTTGTTCGAGGGGGAGAAATAACAGGTTCAACATTACGAACTTCAGATAGTGTCAACTATGTAAATATTTCAAAGCAATTTATACGTTTGTATGAGTCATCTAGAACAAGGGTGTTTGTAGGGTATTACAAAAATAGTAGAAATGAAATACAACCAACTCTTATTTTAGGCGGAGATTCAGATTCCACAGGGGCAAATGGTGCTATTATGGTGTACCAATTCTCAGATACGAGCGTTAAGTCTGGTGGAATCGGAATTACAAAAGGACTCGATGGCAATGGATACTTGAATGCAGCTTCTTTATACTTTTCACAAACAGGGAATGCGATGCTCGACGCTGATAAAATGATTGTCCTAGATGCCCAAAGTGAGATGAGATTTAAGGTTAAAGATCAATTCCGCTTTTATCGTAATGACAATTGGATTGCAAGTATCGGGGTTGCATCTGGAGGGGATACAGATATCATGCTCCCAAATGCGATAATACGAAATTCAAATTGGGACAATGGGTATATCCAAGTGAAAACCGCTCTTGGATCATATTATCAAGGAATAATCGCTTCAGACTTCAAAGTTTCTTCAAAAGAAACCTATAAAACCAATATCCGTCCTATTGCATTCAGCGCACTTGAAAAGGTAATGGAATGGGAAATTAAACAGTACAATTTGAAAACCGATATTCCAAAGCTTTATGAGATGCGTATGAATCGTAAAGAAGGAGAGCCGACAATTACTACAGAGGCAATTCCTACACATTATGGTTTAAGCAGAGGAAAATGGTGTAGGTTTATATGGAATGCTTTCGCAACTAACAAAAGGTTTCCAAGAATATGTGACAAAAACGGATGCTAGAATCGAAGAATTAGAGCCGATAAAGCCTAGAGGAAATATAAAACATAGGAACAAAGTAAAACGTCAAAGAAGACCGCCTAGACACGTGAAAAGGAATAGTTAGAGAGAGGTGTAGTCATGCGAAATGAGGAAATTATTATAGATTTAGCAGATCCTGTGTTTACCAAAACAATTCGTTCGAGGCAAAATGATAAAAACGGATTGAAGATTATTGTAAATGTAAGAGAAAAGGGGCAACTTGTTGATTTAACAGGGTATGCAGTGAAGTACGAAGCGATTAATCAAGTTGGACTGTTCGTTCGGGATGATGCCCAAATAGTTGATGCAAAGAATGGTGTATTTTCATATACTTTGTCCTCGCAAGCTGTTTCCACATCGGATGATTGGACAGCTTATTTTGTGATGGAAAAAAGTACAGAACGAATGAGTACACCAGACATTCGTATTACATTAAGGCGAGATGTGAAAGAAGGAAATATTAAAATTGAAAATTATATTTCTGATTTTGATAATCTCAAGAAACAGATAGATGCTTTGCAACAAGCAGTTGATAAAATGGACGTCGTAAAGCGTTCAGGCGGGATGATGACAGGTTATCTAACAATGAGACCGACAATCGGTTCCAATATCGGAGTTGGATTCAATAGTGAGGATAAGGTATTAGATATCGGTCTTGTAGGAGTCTCGGATGGTCAATTATATTTAAAAGACTGGAAAAATAATAAAGTATTGTTCGAAAAATCACCTACTGGGATATTCAATGTTTTTGCTGATAATCTTCTAAAAAAAGCTGGCGACATTATAAATGGATTACTTGAATTTAAGAGTGATAATGCAATTGTATTAGGAAGTCGTTCTTATAAGACAGTTATTCATAAAGGGGCGCAAGGAGAGCTGATTTTTGCACCTTCCACCAAAGAACAAGGTGATTCTTGGGATTGGTCCAAAAGAGTAGAATTTCGAACAGATGGCACAATCAGACAAGCGTATGATACAGGATGGATTAACATTCCTACAACTGGGGTAGAGAATGTTACTGATAGAATTTTGAAGTGTAAAAGAAGTGGAGAACACGTTAATGTAATTGGTTCTATTCGAAATGCGCAAAACGCAACAGTATTTGCTACACTTCCAGTTGGATGTAGACCTGTTCAAGACATTGCGGTTCCAGCTATTATGATAACTGGAGGAGTGAATACAAACTTTTGTGAAGTTACAGTAAAAAAAGATGGTGGGATTTTCGTGAATGGTGTTCAAAGTGGAAGTACTTTTCATATTGCAATGAACTTTTTAATTTAGCTTATACACGTTAAGCATGTATAAGCAGGCCGAATAAAGGAGTGGAAAAATGGAGCGTATTGATGTATTACTAAAAGCGTTTATAGCTACGTTTGGCGGTTTTTGTGGGTATTTTTGGGGAGGATGGGATGCAACATTGAAAATCTTAGTGACGATGGCAGTTATTGATTATTTAACTGGCATGATTGCAGCAGGATATAACGGAGAATTAAAAAGTAAAGTGGGTTTCAAAGGCATCGCCAAAAAGGTGGTGCTTTTTCTTTTGGTTGGTGCAGCCGCTCAATTAGATGCATTGTTAGGAAGCAATAGCGCTATTCGCGAAGCAACAATTTTCTTCTTTATGGGTAATGAATTGCTTTCACTTTTAGAAAATGCTGGACGAATGGGTATCCCACTCCCGCAACCATTAACAAATGCAGTTGAAATTTTAGGTGGTAAACAAAAACAAGAAGAGAAAAAAGGAGATGTTCAATAATGGAAATCAGAAAAAAATTAGTTGACCCAAGTAAATATGGTACAAAGTGCCCTTATACAATGAATCCAGAATTTATCACAGTTCACAATACGTATAATGATGCGCCAGCTGAGAATGAAATTGCTTATATGATACGAAATAATAATGAGGTGTCATTCCACGTTGCAGTAGATGATAAAGAAGCTATACAAGGCTTACCTTTAGAACGGAATGCATGGGCTTGTGGAGATGGGAATGGTTCAGGCAACAGAAAGTCGATTAGTGTGGAAATCTGCTATTCTTTAAGCGGCGGAGATAGATATTATAAAGCAGAAAATAATGCAACTATTGTTGTAGCTGGGCTCATGAAACAATACAACATTCCAATCAGTAAAGTTCGCACACACCAATCGTGGAGTGGAAAATACTGCCCGCATCGTATGTTAGCGGAAGGGCGCTGGAATTCTTTTATAGAAAGGGTGCAAAACGCATATAACGGTGGTGGGAATGCAGGTTCTACAAAACCATCTAACAATGGTGTAGGTATTGTTACGATTACAGCGGATGTCTTACGCGTTCGTACAGGACCAGGAACAAATTATGGCATTATAAAGAATGTGTACCGAGGGGAACGCTATCAATCTTGGGGCATTCAAAATGGCTGGTACAACGTTGGTGGGAATCAATGGGTTTCTGGGGAGTATGTGAGGTTTGAGGGTTAGGATGACACCATTTTTGAGATCGTTCATACTCTGAGACTACGAATAAGACCTATGTGTATGTGAAATGAACGGAAAAAGAGCATTCCTCTGGCGAGTGAGGAACGCTCTTTTTTAACATTATAAAGATATATCTCTCATTTGGTTTGTCGATAGTAATCATATGTAACGAAAGGAATAAATATGAACAATAAAAATCAGAGTACTCTTGTGGAGTGCTCTGATTATATAGGATGCTATATAAAAAGGGAACGTGTTAATTGCATTGTATGTAGCAACATGCTGAAATATGAGAAAAAGCAATCCAGGGTGGTGAGGCCCGAATGCTTTTTCTGTATATAGAAAGGCATCATGCCAGGAGCAATTTAATATATGCTTCTAAAGTACGTGATGTTCCATCAAAATAAAAAGGCACCTTCCCCAGCTGAAGGTGCCTCATGTGGTGATTCTCTAGATGTATAAATAATATATCCAATATTAGTGAAGAATAGAACTTATTATTGACCGATAAATGTATATGTTAAATATATTTTTATAAATCAGATATTCTTCTAACTTGTTTTTCTTTCTTCTTAAAACTCTTCTTATACTGTTTGAAATCTTGTTTATCGACTCTGAATTTCTCCCCAGTAGCAACGTTTTTAACTAAATATGTTTTAGAAAAAAATTCTCTGATGCCGAAGAAAAGGGCATAGAGTATAAGAGACCATCCTAATGTAGGGATAAATAAAATAAATCCGATAACAATTAACCAAATGTCTAGTGTAGGGTTTATGCGCTTTAAAATCAATCGTTTTCCAGTAGCAGCTTGAGCCTGCTCTAATTGTTGCATACGTTGTAGTGATGCGACGGTATCATAACTCATGTGTTCAACCTCCTGTTTTAAGTTGCATTAAATTAATACATATTCATAGTATTTTATTTTGATGTAACTACACTATTTTTGTACATTTTGTCTACTTGTTCTTTGTTATAGCCATATGTAAGTGTTAATTTATCATCTACAAATAAGCAGGTGCCCACACTGAAACCTCGGCATCCGGCCATGAATTTCGGGAGTTTGGGAATAAATCCGACTGCTTCAATATCCATCAAAATAAAACGTACTGGAATCGCTCTTTTATTTTGCTGTGCACCTTTTAACATATGACTCATAAATGAAAAAATTCGTTTTCCTATATCCGGGAAGAAATCTTCTTGTTGTTGATCATTTTCTGTATACGTGAAATAAACAATTATTTTACGCTTTAATAGTTGCAGTAAATCTTGTTTAGAATTTGAATGTAGTTCTTTATAAGGAAGCAATAAGATTTCATAACCCTGATCATATTTTTGAGAAGATGTTTTTTGATACATAATGCTTTTGTAATCTAGTACAAATATTGATTCCTCTTCACATCCTATGATAAATTGTTCTACTTCATTTAATCCATTTTTAGGATCGTAATAATTTTCAATAATTCGATTTAATGTTTTGAATGGTGGTTGTTTTGACATTGTAATTACTCCTGAGTATATTTTTTCTCTTGTTGTTTTTCAGTGGCTAATTCTTCAGGTGTTTTCCTTCTCACCTTAACTTTTAATCCGTATTCTTTTTCGTAAAGTTCTTCAAAAACTTCTTCTATTTTTTGTTCACCGTATACTTCTTTTACAATTCTCAAGTTGGTTTTTGGTTTAGGCATATATCAGCTCTCCTCTTCAATCCAAATTTCTTCCACAGTCAGATTCAATGCTTTTGCAATACGAAGCGCAACTCTTAACGTAGGTTCACTTTTCCCTCTTGCTATCATGCTTAATGTTTGGTCTGTAATACCCACCAGTTTCGCAAGATCAGACTGTTTTAGCATTCGTTCGGCCAAGATTATCTTTAATTTACACTTCATAAAATCCCTCCTTTTTCAATGTTCTATTTCAATTTTTAAAAACCTCTAATATTTTTATTTGTGGACAAACAAGTTTTAAAGTTCTACATCATATACCTATATTACTTCCACTCAGAAGCCCACGAAGACTTCTACTTGGAATTCCAAATGGCATCGTAGATATTAAGAGAGGAGAGGGTTGCATGCGTTCTCAGTATAGTTATCTCAATGTAACGCCGTATTTATATTCATCAAAAGAATTACGTCACATGTATAACGAATCAAGATCCAGAAAAGAGACTGAATCTATTCTTACTCACATGAGGAACCATGAAGTATTTGATAATAAAGAATACAAAGGGTATTTCAGCTTATCACAAGTTATTGAAGAAGATTTATATGGAGAAGAGGAAGATATATTGAATTGGCAAGATTTAATGGAGCGGTATCAAATTGTAGCTACCAAATCAGGGATTAAATTTCGTGAGAAAGAGGAACTGGTTGAGGAGGAATGGCTATGACACTTGCAGGAGAAGCAGTCATTATTTGGACGGCAACAGGTTTGTCTGTAATTGCGATGAGTGTAGCTGAAAAAATGGGGAAGAGTGTTCCACATTGGCTTCCACATATAACCTTGTATACGACGCTTACGGGCTCGTTCTTATATCTTCTACGTTATGTTCTCGTTATGTTTCTATGAAGGAATATGATGTGGAAGAGAGGGACAGTAGAATTCATAAGCGAAAATGCTTGTTCTGTCTTCTTCCAACAAAGTGCAATGATATCCTTATAGGATATCTAAAGGAGAAATGTTTATGCTGGAATTACTATTGGTCCCGACGACAGCTTTAACTATTGCATTTGTAAGTGATCGGTTTAAAAGTAAAATAGATGATAAAAAGAAGATACAAGTATTTTTTGAAGTGTCAGGAATTGCAATTAAAAAAGATGATAGGATCCATTATCCAAAATTCAAGAAGCGAACTCATGATGATCGAAGTACAACATACGTGTATGAGTTGCCTGTTGGTATGCCAAGTAAAGTTATTCAAAAGGTTGAAGATGTTGTAAGTGAAGGATTAAATAAACCTGTTCGAATTCAGTATGACAATTATAAATTGAACATTCGTGTATTCGATCAAGAAATACCAAAGAAGTGGGAATGGTCAACAAATTTAATTCAAGTTGGAAAATGGCTTGTACCAATAGGGCAAAGTTTAGAAGAGTTAATTTATCATGATTTTGATAAAACGCCACACATGACTTTAGGTGGTTTAACACGTATGGGAAAGACTGTGTTCCTAAAGAATGTGATGACATCTCTTATTACTGCACAAGCAGAATATACACACTTGTTTATTATTGATTTAAAGGGAGGATTAGAGTTCGGACCATACCAAAAAATAAAGCAGGTGGATTCAATTGCAGAAAAGCCAATGGAAGCTTTTCAGGTATTAAGCACGATTCTAAAAAAGATGGAAGAAAAAATGCTTTTTATGAAAGAACACCATTATACCAATGTGGTAGAAACAAATATAAGAGAACGCTACTTTATTATCGTGGATGAAGGGGCCGAACTTTGTCCTAATAAAAGTATGAATCGGGAACAACAAAAGTTGTTAGGAGCTTGTCAACAGATGCTTTCTCATATAGCGCGAATTGGCGGAGCATTAGGGTTTCGATTGATATTTTGTACACAATACCCTACTGGTGATACTTTACCCCGTCAAGTGAAACAAAACAGTGATGCAAAATTAGGATTTCGGTTACCAACTCAAACAGCTTCTCAAGTTGTCATTGATGAAACTGGTCTTGAATCAATTGAAAGTATACCAGGGCGTGCACTTTTTAAAACGGATCGATTAACAGAAATTCAAGTCCCTTATATCTCAAATGAACAGATGTGGGACGTATTAAAACAATACGAGGTGAAAAAGGATGCATATGCAGACACATATCAAAATGAATCGTCAGATGATGATTTTGACCTCGATTAGAAAGCTAAAATTTGCGACAAGAAGACACTTAATGGCAATTCACGATATGGGAGGAATTCGAAATGCAAATCGAATTTTAAAAGATTTAAGTCCATATGTGAATAGTACCGTTTATAAAAAAGAGCATGTATATTACCTCAATAAACAAGGACGTGCGCTATTCGATGATGTAGAAAAGATTGTGCCCACCATTCGATTAGCACACAGCCTCATGAGAAACGAAGCGTGGCTGAATCTATTTTGTCCTGAGGATTGGCAGATAGAAGCCCCTATACGTTATAAAGTAGATGACAAGAAGCGAACCATTATTCCGGATGTAAAGTACCGTGATAGTGACGGGATTCTCAATGCAGTCGAAATAGATCGTACACAAATGATGAATGTGAACAGTGAAAAAATGAATAAGTATGGTGAATTCACGGTGTATTATAAAAACAAATATAACGGGAAAGTCCCTATCCTTCATTTCTTTACACTCACACCATTTAGGCAAAAGACGCTAGAACAATTTGCTGTGCAGCAAGGTGTATATGCAAAGGTATATGTGATACCTGAAGTGTAAAAGAGAGCATCACATACCAAATTCAGGTTCAAAATAATATTTGTTCATCAAATTGTTTACGATACCGTTGAAATACGCAAACTTACCCTTTTTCATTTTGACTCCATCTTTTACCTTCATCGCAAATTCTTTCATAGCTTGTACACCAATTTGTAGTTCTTGTTCTTTGTCAAACGCCGTTTGGCCTGTTGTATGATTTATTACACAATTGCATTGTTTTACGACCTTCCAAAATTCTTGAATTGTTTTAGCTTTTGAATAAAATGCTGAAGTTAGGGAAACGAAACGTTTCGGAACCCAATGGGCTACAAATTCAGCACATTTAATGTTTTCTTTAGGTACAGCATTATTGTCATTACCATTACGTTTATTTATATCTTTACTCTTTTGTTTTAAGATTTTAGTATTTGTTTTAACGGTAGGACACTTCTTAGTCGTTTCAGTAGGGTGCTTGTGGGACACTTCATTTACAATTGGTTGGATAATAATTGCATTAGAAGTTTGGCGCATATCTTTTTTTCGCTTCATAGCTATTTGCTTAATTATTCTTAAAGTCACAAGTCTCGTCATTAAACGTTGTACAGTTTTATATGATACGCTCATTATCTCAGATATTCTATTTTTACATAGGAAACTAACACCTACGTATTTGCAGCTATGACGCTTTAAAATTTCAAGTAATGCAATTAATTTAGATTGTACATCTGCACGTTTAATAGACGTTTTAATTACATCTCTGTATACTCTAATCGTTTGATTTAATTCCTGTACATTTGAAAATGTTGATAAATTATGATAGGACTCTGGTTGAGCTAATATATCAATACACTTTTTCATAACGGCTTGTCTCCTTTTTGGAAACAAAAAAGCAACGTCACCGATTTATTGGTAAACGTTGCTTAATACCCCTTGTATGAGGTAAAATAACTCATGAGAGTATAGCAAGTGTTTACCTGGTCAGCTCAGGTGGACGGTATATACGGTGGTCCAACACCATATATACACGCTGTGCTCTTTTGTTTTTATGGTCACATTTTGGTAACGAATGAATAAAATTTAAAATTTATTCATGATTTTTAACGTTACACAAACCGTTGATATATAAGGGTTTATTACTATTTTTAAAACGAACGTAAATAACCTTTATTGACGAACAGGGTCAATTCCTTTTTTTGCTTTCAAATTCTTCTTCTGAAATGACTTTAAATCCGTGTCTTTTAAATAAAGCAGTAGTTACCCCGTAACCAGTTTGCTTATTGCCATTAAATTCACCAGTGTAAATCGTAGAACTGCCACAAGATGGACTACGTTCCTTTAAAATAATATATTCTGGATGTAAATTTTTAATTTGTTCTAATGCTTTATAAGCACCATTTACGAAAGCTTCTGTGACATCTTCACCATCTTTTGTCATCACTTTCGCTTTTCCGTCCAAAACGTCGTCGCCATTCCCGCCAATAATTTCAGCAGAAGGACGAGGTGTTGGCAGTCCTCCTAATACTTCAGGACAAATGAGGACTGTATCTTCTTTTTGTAGTAGCTTCTCTATTTTTGAAACGAGATTGTCATTTCCGTCATATCGACAAGCTATACCACCTAAACAAGCGCTAATTACGATCATATTTTCATCTCCATTAAAAAAATATTAAATTCCACGCCAAATTCTCTTCCTGCCTCTTACTTATAAATGAGGTGATATAAATGGGAAGCTTATATAATTTAATGAAACCATACAGTGAATTTCGAAGTAAAGAAGAGTTTAATGCATATCAAAAACAAGTTTTGAAGTGCTATCGATTTCAATTGAATAAAACGGATGCTACCATTATTCATTTTTTAGGAAAGTATGCGGTGAATGAGAAACAAAAAACAGTAGGAGTCGCCTGTCCGTTAATGGAGACGATTGCGAAGAATGTTGGAAAGAGTATTCGTACAGTACGCCGTTCAATTGCAAAGTTAGAGGAACTAGGAATTATAAAGCGTGTTGCAACAAAAGAAAGACATAAGCGCGGCGGGTATAGTGCGAACTTATATATTTTTCTTATATCTGCAATTGACCGCATGGATGACCGTATGAAAATGTCCGCATGTGAAAGTGAGGATTATACAGCTGGCTGTAGCGGAAAGGAGCAAAAAAGCGAGAGGGAAACAACTCTTTCTAAAAACATTCCACAAATAAAAGAGAAAAGAAAAATAACGTACGAGCTTGATGAGACGTATTGCCGTCATGATATACCGAAGCCTTTTATATACGCACTGGTACCGATGACGAGTAATCCGAAGAAAATTAATATATTTTGGAGTAAGGTCGAGCTTGCGTATAAAAAGAGCGGGTTACTAGAGCAAGGTGTTTTACTAGAGCAGATATTAGCTGATGAAGAAGTGTATGGAAATTTCATTTGGCGAGTGAAGAGTGTTGTGAGAGCTTATAAATATGGGGAAATCCGTAAAAATGTGAAGGCACTTTTATATAGTACAGTGCGAGATTTATTTTTAGAGGTTGGATTAGAATGGGGAGCAGCTGTGAGAAGAAGTAAGGGGATAGCGTTATTTGATCCATTTAAAAAGGAGCCATGCGTATAATACATGACTCCAAGTAGCTAGTCGAACTTTCTTACAACTGGAACACGAATCGCTACAAATAGTACGAAGACGATAACAGCAATTGCACCGCTTTTCATAACGGTTACGATTGGAATTCCTATTGCAAGTGCGATTGATGTGAATGCATAAGAGAGCGGGATAAAGCCCATGGATGATAGCATAAGTAAGCTCATTACGCGTCCCATCATTTCCTCTTTTACTGTCGATTGAATCATCGCCATAAGCGGAACGATAGCCATTGCAATTGTAATACCATAAAACATGCCGGCTAATAATGCTTGCCAAAGTACGGTGCTAAAGTTGATGGATAAGAAGAATACACCAGACAGTAGCATCATGATAATGCAAAATAGTCCGCGTCTACGATTAATATTTTTTAAACCGACAATGACAGCGCCTATTGCCATTCCGCCGCCTACAGATGCTTCTAAGTAACTGAAATGGAGCGAGTCACCGTGCAGAACATTTTTAACGAAAAGCGGGAAACCGACTTGCATCGGACCAATTAAAAATAAATTTAAAAAGGCGCTACAAAGAAGGAAAGTTGAAAGGAATGGCGATTCCTTTACATATAAGATTCCTTCTTTAATGGAAGTGAACATACCTTTATCTGTATCTTTTAGTTCTGGCATCGTAAATTGTATTTTTTGAACGAGTATGGCTGCGACAATCAGTAATAAAATTGTAATAGAAAATATTGTCTCGTAGTTTGTAAATTTGATCAGAATTCCGCCAAGTACAGGTCCTAAAATGACCGATGCTTGGTTCGTCATTTGTGTAAGTGAATTCGCTTGTGTTAACCGGCTTTTTTCTACCAATTCAGGTAAGATAGATCCATCTGCTGACCAGAAGAAAGCATCAGCAAGTCCAAAGAATAAAGCGAATAAAGCAAATGTATATAGTGTTACATCACCAACGATAAACCATGTGAGAATGGTTGCGACAAGAATCGCTCGAATAATATTGGAGTAAAACATAATGTTTTTTTTCGGGAATTTATCAGCTACAGCGCCGCCGATAATCATAAAAATAAGCCTTGGAACACTAAGAGCTACGAAAACAACACCGAGTGAAGCTTCAAGGTTTAATGTTTTTGCTATGTACCACGTTTGTGAAAAAGTAAAAAAGGCTAAAGCAAAGCTTGAAAAAAGAGTAGCTGCCCAAAGAAAAAGGAAATTCGTATTTTTTAATAACGGTTTTCCGCTTCCTTCTAAAGCAGTTTTATTTTGTTGTAGTTCCTCCATATTGCTTCCTTTCTATGTGACAAATTTAAACTAAAAAACCAGTAAACGCCCGATTGGTGAGGGCTAATACTCAATGGGAGATGCCCTCCGCTGAGTATAGTTTCACTTTATACAGTTTCTAATATTTCTATACTGCACTTTCTCATTGTAGACAATAATAATGGATTTGCCCAGTAGCTATTTAACGACAAAAAAAGATGCCGAATGGGCATCTTTTTTTAGGCTAACGCAATATAAATATCCAATTGTGCATGATTTGGGTCTAATGCTCTTTCGGCGTAAAGTTCAAAGTCTGTTGTGAAGGCACGTTTATTTTCTTTCGACCATTTCCAAATATATTCCCAAGCTTCGCAAACGACTTCAGCAACTGGTCCCTTTCTCGTTGTAAATACCGCATACGTAGCGGCAGGTATTGTTAAAGTTGTCATATTTTCAGGAACATCTTCTAATGAAGAAACGGGCATACCGATTGTAAATGTATATGTACCAGTTTCATCTGATTCGTAGTTGGAGTAGAAAGCGAATGTTTCTTTCGTTTGTTGATTTGGGATGTGATGCATCATTTGTTCTTGAAAGTATTTGTTCCAAAGCCCGGGGATTTTTCCTTCAGGAGATGCCTCTATTTCATTAGTTGTCGTAACCGAAACGCCGATTGCTTGGAAAGCTTCTTTTTTTACGATAATGGGTTCGTTTATCATTACAAATTCCTCCTTTAAAATAAGAACATACGTTCTTTAATAATATAACATATTTTTACATGTAACGGTTATTATTTTTTGAAAATTTTAATCATAAACAACAAACTGAAATAACTAAAAAATGGTAAAAATTCTATTGTATGTATGAATAGGTTAGGGAGTATGTTAAGATTTTTATGTATCCTTTAACTGTTATATAAGCCTATGCAGTAGAACGTTTTTACTATATTAAAAATGGTAAAGGTTTGTATAAGTGTCCGGTATATATGCTATTTTTGATAAATTAAAATAGTAATATTCTATGAGATTTATATTGTTGACATTGGGATTTCAACGATACATTTTCGTAGGACGGATTGTTGCGAGTGGATATATATTGCTATGTATACGGCTACGAAATTAAGTAGACGGATAGCAAGTATATAGAAAGGAGAAAGGTAGAAAATATGAAGCAAGTATTGAAGTGTTTTAATGTCGTAACGATGATCACACTTCTCCTATCCATCATATTGCCTTCACCCAGTGCTTTTGCTACAGAGATAAATAAAAAAAGCTGGGATGAGTTACAAGGAAATGATGTGAAAATTAAGGCAGAGCAAGTAAATGCTGAAATATATAAGGGAGAAGTAGCGGAGAGGGAGCACGTATTTCAATATACGATTGAAAATACGGGAGCTACACCAATTCAAGAATTGGTGCTTAAACAAAATAATGAAAATGAAATTACGTTCCCTTCGCAATCTGTGAAAGTAAACGGAGAGAAGTTACCTGAAAATAAGGTAGCGGATTTCTATGTAGAGGAAAAAGATAAGGGAGGAAAGGTTCTTTCTTCTAATCTTAAAATTAAAGATTTAAAATCACATGAAAAAATGACTGTGTTAATAAAAGCTCGTCGTGCACAACATTTTAATAAAGAGTATAAGCAAAAAATTAGTGTGCAAAAGGATCAACTACAAATAGGAAACATGTCTGTAGATGTTGAAGGGATTCCTTCTGAAGACAAGGTTGAAGCTAATACCGATGATGAGGCTGACAGTAGTAAGAAAGAAATCGGATCACCAGCTGATGCTAAATCAAAAGAAGTGGATGGAAAATTAAAAGTATCTGCAGGAGATAAAAATAAACCTACAGCGAACACGGAACTAGTGAAGCAGCCAGTAGATAAAGATGAGAAGAAACTAGAAAAAGAAGCGGAAAATCAGAGCGATGCAAAAGTACAAGCTGCATCAGAGAATGCTTCGAAGGTTCAAATGCAAACAGGGGATAAGCAAGGATTTGGAGATCCACTGTATTCTACAATTACTGCTGGTAATTTAGTACAGACTGGTAATGTAACACTTGGTTTGACGACTGATCATTATGGCAGACAAAGTATGGGTTATAAAACGAATAAAATGACTGTGGACGTTGATAACGATGATAGTACTTTTAATTCGTCAACAGGTGCATTTCCTAACATTCCTGCCGGAAGTAAAGTGAAAAAGGCTTACTTATTCTGGACAGCAGCAATGGGGTTACCAGGAAATATTGCTGATAGAAAGGTTACCGAGGATCAAGTAAGGCAACCAGTCAAAATGAAAATGGGAAATAAAGAATATGCAGATGTAACTGCTGATAGCATACGAAAAGCGGATTACCTACCTTATATTTCTAATTACTCAGGTAGTGGCGCAGGATATGTTGCGTATGCAGATGTAACAAATGTAATTGCACAGCAAGGGATTTCACAAACGTTGACAGTTGCAAATGTGCCACAAATTAAAGATGTAACAGGTGGCGGCTATTACTGGGGTAACTGGAATCTTATATTAGTTTATGAAAACTATAAAGAAACAGTAAAAGACATGAAGATTTGGGAAGGGCTAGTCTCTCAAAAAAGTACAGCCTGGACAGATATTAGTGTTAATAAAATAAACACACCAAAAGAAGGTGCTTTTAAGGCGAAATTTAGTTATTTTTCATCGCAAGGTGACCCAGCTGAGAAAGATGGATATGCATATGATTATGGAGAATATGATTTTGGTGCTGGATATATAAAGATAAAAAATATTAACGGTAAAGACAATGATGCGAATGATTCGTCTATGACAGAAGTACAAGTAGACGGTACTAACGAGTTTGTTACAAAAAAATATCCAGGATATAACCCGGATTGGACAAATTCATTCAGTACTGACATTCATACGTATCATCTTGAAGGACCTACTCAAGTAAAAAATGATTTAAAAGAAGCAAAAATGCGTTTTAGAGCAAATGGTGGCGGTGGTGATATTTACGTATTAAATAACGCTACATTCGTTACAGAACATAATGCTCCAAACTTACAAGTTGATAAAAAGGCATTAGATAGTGCCGGTAAAGAAGTTAAGGAAATTAAAGCTGGTGAAGAGTTTACGTATCAAATTGAAGTGAAGAATGATACGAAAAATAACCAAGCACCTGTATCTAATGTAAAAGGTTTTGATAAATTAGATGATCGTTTAGAGTATGTTCCGGGATCTATACAATATATTTCTGGAAGTAATAAAGGAAATAAAACAGATAATGCAAGCGATGATGAAGCGGAGTTTGTAAATAATCAAATTGATTTCCGTGTTGGTGAAGGTGCTAATGCTAAAGACGGCGGTGTTTTAAAGCCTGGTGAAAGTGCCATTATTACATTCAAAGTAAAAGTGAAAGCTTCTGTACAATCAGATACAACAATAAAAAATATCGTTGCTGTAAAGGGAAAAGATAGTACCGAGGTAAATTATGAAACTACAGATGATGCAAATGTTACGGTTACGCTTCCGAAAGAAGTTCCGGGAGAAATAGAAGCAAGAAAAATAGCTTCTAATAAAACACCGAAGCTAGGTGACGAGGTAGAGTATCGTATTACATTTAAAAATAAGACAAAAGATGGACGTCTAGATGTATTGACAATTGAAGACGAATTACCAAGTAATCTTGAATACGTGAAAGATAGCTTGAAAGCAGAAGGTGCAAAACCAGAGCCAGTAGAGCTGAAGTTTAAAAATGGAAAAGTAATGGCAAAGTATCCAGAAATTATGGATATGGAAGAAAGAAGTATCGTCTTTAAAACAAAAGTAAAAGAAACTGCAAAAATTGGTGAAGAAATTGTTAATAAAGCAACCGTTAGTGATAAAACAAATCCACCAAAGGATTTAGAGGAGAAGATTACACCACAGCATAAGGCCGGTAAAATTGCTGCAAAGAAAAAAGCAACAAATAAAAAGCCGAAGCTAGGAGAAGAAGTTGAATATCAAATTAGCTTCAAAAATACGGTGGAAAACGGAAAACTAGATGCAGTTACAATAGAAGATGAAATTCCAGCTAACTTAGAATTTGTTCAAGGTAGTGAGAGAGCTGAAGGTGCTGAACCAAATCCAGTAGAGTTAAAAGTAGAAAATGGTAAGGTAATCGCAAAATATCCAGAGATTACGGATACAAAAGAGCGAAGCATTTCCTTTAAAGTGAAAGTAAAAGAAGAGGCAAAAGCCGGAGAAACGATTGTTAATAAAGCGGTTGTGAGTGAGCCAAATGGACAGTCTGAGCATCCAGAAGAAAAGATTACGCCGGATTATAAATACGGTAAAGTGGATGTTGAAAAAAGCGTAACGAATCAAACACCAAAACTAGGAGAAGAAGTGGAATACCGAATTACATTTTATAATACGGTAGAAAACGGAAAACTAGAAAAGGTGCTAGTAGAAGATACACTACCTAAAGGTGTTGAATACGTGAAAGATAGTTTGAAAGCTGAAGGTATAAAACCAGAGCCAGTAGAACTAAAAGTGGAAGACGGCAAAGTAATGGCAAAGTATCCAGAAATTACGGATACAGAAAAAAGAAGTATTGTATTTAAAGTGAAAGTAAAAGATTCGGCAAAAGTAGGGGAGGCAATTGTAAATAAAGCAATTGCAAAAGATCCGAAAAATGAGCCTGCTGAATCGAAGGTTGTTATTACACCACAAAGTAAAAAAGGTGAAATTGCTGCTACAAAGGTAGTTAATAATAAGAAACCGAAGCTAGGCGAGGAAATCGAGTACCGCATTAGTTTTCATAATACGGTTGAGAACGGAAAACTAGAAGAGGTGCGAGTGGAAGATACAATTCCAAAAGGTCTTGAATATGTAGAAAATAGTATCAAGGCCGAAGGAGAAGCACCTGGACCAGTAGAATTAGCTGTTGAAAATGGAATAGTCAAAGCTAAGTATATCGATATTATGGATATGAAAGAAAGAAGTATCGTCTTTAAAGTAAAGGTGAAGGAAGAAGCAAAAGTAGATAAAGAGATTGTCAATAAAGCAATTGTTGATGATACGAAAAATCCACCGATTGAGCCGGAAGAAAGAATTACTCCGCAATATAAGGATGGAATAATTGATTCGAAGAAGACAGTAGATAATCCATCACCAAAACTAGGAGAAGAAGTAGAATACCGAATTAGCTTTAAAAATACGGTAGAAAACGGAAAACTAGAAAAGGTAACGATAGAGGATATAATTCCTAACGGTTTAGAGTATGTAAAAGGCAGTGAAAAGGCTGAAGGTGAAAAACCAGCTCCATTAAAGTTAAGTGTGAAAGATGGAAAAGTCATTGCTGAATACGAAAATATTACAGATATGAAAGAAAGAAGTATTGTCTTTAAGGTAAAGGTGAAGGAAGAAGCGGAAGTAGGTAAGGAAATCATTAATAAGGCAATTGTTGATGATATGAAACATCCGAAAGAACCAGAAGCAAAAATCACACCATTACACAAAGATGGAAAAATTAAAGCGAAGAAAATCGTAAATAATGAAACACCGAAGTTAGGAGAAGAAGTAGAATACCGAATTAGTATGAAAAATACGGTTAAGTACGGAAAGCTAACAGACGTGATAATAGAGGATACTCTACCAGAAGGTTTAGAGTATGTAGAAAATAGTTTGAAAGCAGAAGGTGCCGGAACAGATTCAGTAGAGCTGAAATTTGAAAATGGTAAGGTAATGGCAAAATATCCAGAAATTATGGATACAGAAGAAAGAAGTATCGTTTTTAAAGTGAAAGTAAAAGAAGGAGTAACAGTCGGTAAAAAAATCATTAATAAAGCAACTATTGATGATTCGCAAAATAAGCCAGTTAATCCGACTGCGGAAATTATTCCTCAGTATAAAGATGGAAAACTTGAAGCGAAAAAGATGGTAAATAATGAAACGCCGAAGTTAGGAGAAGAAGTGGAATACCGAATCAGCTTTAAAAATACGGTAGAACATGGAAAGCTAACAGAGGTAAAGATAGAAGATGATTTACCAAATGGATTAGAGTATGTGAAAGATAGTGTAAAAGCAGTAGGTGCTAAGCCAGCTCCAGTGGAATTGAAATTTGAAAACGGTAAGGTAATGGCGAAGTATCCTGAGATTACAGATACAAAAGAGAGAAGTATTACCTTTAAAGTGAAAGTAAAAGGTAAAGTGAGCGATTGGATTGTTAATGAAGCGATTGTGAGCGATACGAAACATCCGCCAGAAACACCGACAGCAGAAATTATTCCGCAACATAAAGACGGAAAAGTGAAAGCGAAGAAGACGGTAAATAATGAAACGCCGAAGTTAGGAGAAGAAGTAGAATACCGAATTAGTTTTAAAAACACGGTAGAAGACGGAAAACTAGCAGAGGTGAAAATAGAAGATACTTTACCCGAAGGTTTAGAGTACGTAGAAAACAGTGTGAAAGCAGAAGGTTCTAAGCCGGATCCAGTAGAATTGAAAGTGGAAAATGGTAAGGTAATGGCGAAGTATCCAGAGATTACGGATACAGAAGAAAGAAGTATCACTTTTAAAGTGAAAGTAAAAGATGAAGTGAAAGTCGGTAAAAAAATCGTCAATAAAGCAATTATTGATGATACGAAAAATGAGCCAGAAACACCGACGGCAGAAATTACTCCACAGCATAAAGACGGAAAAGTGGAAGCGAAGAAGACGGTAAATAATGAAACGCCGAAGTTAGGAGAAGAAGTGGAATACCGAATTAGCTTTAAAAATACGGTAGAAAACGGAAAGCTAGCAGAGTTAAAAATAGAAGACGATTTACCAAATGGATTAGAGTATGTGAAAGATAGTTTACGAGCAGAAGGTTCTAAGCCAGATCCGGTAGAACTGAAAGTGAAAGATGGAAAAGTAATCGCAAAATATCCAGAAATTACGGATACAGAAGAAAGAAGTATCGTCTTTAAAGCGAAAGTAAAAGAAGAATTTAAGGTTGGTGAAGGCATTGTCAATAAAGTAGTTGTTGATGATACAAAAGATCCAACAACTTCAGAAGTAACAATTACGCCAGAATATAAAGACGGTAAGCTTAAAGCAGAGAAATTTGTAAACAATAAAAAACCGAAATTAGGAGAAGAAGTAGAATACCGAATTAGTTTTAAAAACACGGTAGAAAACGGAAAACTAGTAGAGGTTAAAGTAGAAGATGAAATTCCAGCTGGATTAGAGTTTGTAGAGAACAGTTTACAAGCAGAAGGATTTAAGCCTAGTCCGGTAGAATTAAAATTTGAAAACGGCAAGGTAATGGCAAAGTATCTAGAAATTGCGGATACAAAAGAAAGAAGTATTATTTTTAAAGTGAAAGTAAAAGAAGAGGCAGAAATAGGCAAGGAGATTGTTAATAAAGCAATCGTAGTAGATACAAAAAATGAGCCAGAAGAGCCTCGTGTGGAAATTACTCCGCAATATAAAGATGGTAAAATTGCTGCGCAGAAAGTAGCCAATAATCATAAACCGAAACTAGGAGAAGAAGTAGAGTACCGAATTAGTTTTAATAATACGGTAGAAAACGGAAAACTAGCAGAAGTGAAAATTGAGGATCAACTACCAAATGGATTAGAGTATGTGAAGGATAGTTTAAAAGCAGAAGGTAATGAACCAAATCCAGTAGAGCTAAAAGAAGAAGCTGGAAAAATCACAGCGAAGTATGAAAATATTACTGATACAGCTGAGCGTAGCATTATCTTTAAGGTAAAAGTAACAGAAGCAGTAAAAGTCGGGAAGAAAATCGTGAATACGGCAATTGTGGATGATGATAATCCGAAGAATCCTCCGCAAAAACCAGAAGCGATTATTACACCGGAGTATAAGAATGGAAAAATAAAAGCTGAGAAAACAGTAAATAACCCAGCTCCAAAATTAGGAGAAGAAGTAGAGTATCGAATTACGTTCCGTAACGTAGTTGAGCACGGAAAAGTAGCGAAGGTGAAAATTAAGGATGAATTACCAAACAGTTTAGAGTTTGTAGAAGGTAGCGAAAGAGCTGAGGGGGATAGTCCAAAACCGTTGCATGTGAAAGTGAAAAACGGCACAGTACTCGCAGAATATCCAGAAATTACGGATACGAAAGAAAGAAGCATCGTCTTTAAAGTAAAAGTGAAAGAAAAAGCTAAAATTGGCGAAGCGATTGTGAATACGGCGGTTGTGGAAGATACTATAAATCCACCAGAGAAACCAAATGTCGCTATACAGCCTCAACATAAAGATGGTGCATTACAAGCAGAAAAAACAGTAAGCAATCATGAACCGAAGTTAGGAGAAGAAGTAGAATATCGAATTAGCTTTGAAAATACGGTAGAGAACGGAAAACTAACTGAGGTAAAGGTAGAAGATGAAATTCCAGCCGGTTTAGAATACGTACAGGATAGTATAAAGTCTGATGGGCCGGAACCAAATCCAGTAGAACTTAAAGTTGAGAATGGAAAAGTAACAGCAAAGTATCCAGAAATTACGGATACGAAAAAAAGAAGTATCATCTTTAAAGCGAAAGTACAAGAAACGGTACAAGTAGGAAAAGAAATTATAAACAAGGCGGTTGTGGATGATAATAATCCGACAAATCCACCAGTTGAGTCACTTGTACCAATTACACCGCAATATAAAGATGGGAAACTAGAGGCAAGGAAAGAAGTAAGTAATCATGAACCAAAGCTAGGGGAAGAAATCGAATATCGAATTACTTTTAACGGCATAGTAGATGGCGGGAAGTTAGTTGATGTAAAGATTGAAGATGAAATTCCGTCTGGTTTAGAGTATGTGAAAGATAGTCTGAAGGCTGTAGGTGATAAGCCTGTACCAACAGAACTTAAAGTTGAGAATGGAAAAGTAACAGTGAAGTATCCAGAAATTACGGATACGAAAGAAAGAAGTATCATCTTTAAAGTAAAGGTAAAAGAATCAGTAAAAGTTGGAGAGGAAATAACAAATAAAGCGATTATTCACGTAGATGATCCAAATCATCCAGTTATGGAACCGACAGCGACAATAAAGCCAGAATATAAAGATGGTAAGGTAAAAGCAACGAAGACAGTAAGTAATAAAGAACCGAAGCTAGGAGAAGAAATCGAATACCGAATTAGCTTTGAAAATACGGTAGAAAACGGAAAAATAGCAGAGGTAAAGATAGAAGATGAAATTCCAGCCGGTTTAGAGTACGTGCAAGATAGTATTCGATTTGAAGGGGCTGAACCAAATCCAGTAGAGTTAAAAATGGAGTTTGGAAAAGTAATAGCGAAGTATTTAGAAATTACAGATACAAAAGAACGTAGTATTATTTTTAAAGCGAAGGTAAAAGCAGCACCAAGTAAAGGGATAACAAATAGAGCGATAGTGGACGATAGAATAAATCCACCACTTGAGCCTACAGTTACAATTTTACCGAAAACAAAAGAAGATTTTAAGATACCGGAAGATCCGAAAGAACCGAAAGAACCAGAAGTGAAACCGGAGGATCCGAAAGAACCGAAAGAACCAGAAGTGAAACCGGAGGATCCGAAAGAACCGAA
>NZ_QJTG01000011.1:0-155331 GCF_003217275.1 Bacillus sp. 196mf | reverse complement strand
TGCATTTGTCATTTGGCTCCGCTCCATTTGTCGATAAGTGTTACGTATATATTTCGACAAATAGTAGCTGTAACCTTTTAATTCAACTTATATATCACAAAATAGAAAACAATCATATTTTCACCTTTGTAATCTTGCTCTTACATTTATGAATACATACATACGCACTTTATTCAGGTTATACTAATTTCAGAGGTGATGTTCTATGCACAAGGAAGGAGTTACATTAACAAATGAGTATTGGCAAGCAATTATTCATAATGATTCTTCCTATGATAGCAAATTCTTTTATGCTGTGAAATCAACTGGAATCTTTTGCAGACCATCATGCAAATCAAGAATACCGAATAGAAACAATGTACGAATTTTTCATCATGCAGAGCAAGCATTAAGTAAAAACTTTCGCCCGTGCAAACGTTGTAAGCCAAACGGGATCACTTTACCTAATGAAGAGTGGGTAGAACAAATTAAAGACTATATCGAAAAGCATTATGACGAATCCTTAACTCTCGACATGCTTGCGGAAATGTGTCACGGTAGCCCTTTTCATTTACAGCGTACTTTCAAAAGAATAATAGGGCTAACTCCTATAGAATATATACAACAATTCAGGGTTCTTAAAGCAACCGAATACCTTTTACACACAAATCAATCTATTAAAGAAATTAGTACTGCTGTCGGGATAGAAAACCCAGAGTATTTCGCAACTTTATTTAAAAAGAAAACCGGATTTACTCCTACTGAATATCGAAAAAAGAACGAAATGAAAGAGGGATACGATAATGAATTCCTACAAAAATAATTATATATATTGGACGCTACTTACACATAAAAATTGGCGATTTCATATTGCTGCAACTGAAAATGGACTATGTTTCATTGGATCACAAGACGAAAACTTTGAAGAATTAAATATATGGGCTAGAAAAAAACTGCCCCAACATATATTGACCCATAGTCCAGATTACTTGCAAATATATACGAAAGAAGTTATCGAGTATTTAGAAAACAAGCGAGGAACTTTCACATTTCCTATCGATGCTTATGGAACTAATTTTCAATTATCTGTTTGGAATACGGTACGTGAAATTCCTTACGGGAAGACATATTCTTATACAGAAATTGCTGAAAGAATTCAAAAACCTAAAGCTGTGCGCGCCGTTGCTTCTGCTATTGCTGCTAACCCTCTTCTTATTACAATTCCTTGTCATCGCGTTATTGGGAGGAACGGGAAACTAACCGGATTTAGGGGCGGATTAGAAATGAAGAAAAAATTGCTTACATTAGAAAAGTTGCAGGTGGAATTCATATGACAGCAGAATATAATAGCGTATTATCTGTAGCAGTTCCGAAAGAATTTTGTTTTCAAGAAAATTTACGCTATCTATCACGTTCGAACAATGAATGTATGTTCCATATTGAAGATAACAAAATTTATAAAGTTATCCCTGTTCAAGATGTAAATCCTTTAGTTGAAATTAGTGTGAATACAGATGGAAATATTCAAATACGTTGTTTAGAAGAACCATATACATCTGAAAAATCGATACGTGAAGCTGTAGTTAACTATGTAAAAGAATGGTTTGATTTAACTACTGATTTAGCCCCATTTTATACATTAGCTAAACATGATTTACTCCTTCAAGGACCAATTGAACAATATTATGGCCTTCGTACTTTAGGCATTCCAGACTTATTTGAGGCACTTTCCTGGGGAATTATCGGTCAACAAATTAACCTAACATATGCTTATACGCTAAAAAGGAGATTAGTTGAGCAATTTGGAAGTTATGTAGAATGGGACGGTAGAAAACATTGGATATTCCCATCACCTGAAACAATTGCAAATCTACATGTAGAAAATCTTCAACAATTAAAAATGACGACTAGAAAATGTGAATATTTAATCGGTATTGCGAAGCTTATTACAGAGAGAAAATTATCAAAAGAGGATTTACTGCAAACACAAGATGTAAAGGTTGCTGAGAAACAATTAACTGCTATCCATGGTATAGGACCATGGACTGCCAACTATGTTTTAATGCGTTGTTTAAGATTTCCTTCGGCTTTTCCAATTGATGATGTTGGTCTGCATAATGCAATTAAATTTATAACAGGTTCCGAAAATAAACCGACTAAAAATGAAATAAAAGATTTCGCGGCAAACTGGGCTAATTGGGAGTCTTATGCGACTTTTTATTTGTGGCGAGTACTATATTAAAAGAACCAAGTAGCACATTCGTACTACTTGGTTCTTTTTTAAGCTTGCTCCTCAAAACGTCTTGCAATTTCCACAATAACTTGAACAGCTTTTTCCATAGTATCTACCGAAACATACTCAAATTTACCGTGATAGTTTTCACCACCAGTGAAAATATTCGGCGTCGGTAATCCCATATATGATAATTGTGATCCATCTGTGCCTCCGCGAATCGGATGAATATTTGGTTCAATGTCTAAACTTTTCATTGCTTCATATGCAATATCAACAATTTCTCTTACCGGTTCAATTTTTTCAAGCATGTTATAGTATTGATCATTCATTTCTAAAACGACTGCATCTTCGCCATATTTTTCTTGCATAGTCTTCACAATATTTTTAACGTTATTTTTACGTGCCTCAAAATTTTCACGATCAAAGTCTCGAATAATATAATACGCTTTACTTTGCTCAACATCACCATTTAAAGAAAGTAAATGATAGAATCCTTCATAGCCTTCTGTATATTCTGGCGCCTCTTCTACTGGTAAATACCCATTAAACTCCATAGCAAGTTTAGTAGCATTGCGCATTTTATTTTTCGCTGTTCCAGGATGTGTATTCGTTCCGTTAAACGTTAACTTAGCACCTGCAGCATTAAAACTTTCATACTCTAAACCACCTAATGGACCTCCATCCATCGTATAAGCGAATGATGCACCAAACGCTTCTACATCAAAATGCGCTGGCCCACGACCAATTTCTTCATCCGGTGTAAATGCTACTCTTATTTTCCCGTGCTTAATTTGCGGATTATGTATTAAATGGTTCATTGCAACCATAATTTCTGTAAGACCAGCTTTATCATCTGCTCCTAGAAGTGTTGTACCATCAGTTGTAATAATGGTATGTCCTTTATATGATGGTAATTCCGGGAACTGCTCTGGTGTTAACACAACATTTAGCTCTTCATTTAACGTAATTGCATTACCATCAAAATTTTCATGAATTTGTGGTTTGACGTTTTTCCCTGTAAAGTCTGTTGCCGTATCTAAATGGGCTAAAAATCCGATTACAGGAACATCCTTGTCCGTATTAGCTGGAAGTGTTGCCATTACATAGCCATTATCATCCATCGTTACTTCTGTTAACCCAATCTCTTTTAGCTCTTCCACTAATAACTTACCAAACTCAATTTGTCCTGGTGTTGTTGGTACTGTATGACTTTCTTCATTCGATTGCGTATCAATTTTTACATATCTCGTAAATCTTTCAATAAGTTCTTGCTTCAAGTTCATTCACTCCCTTTTATGTTTCTCTCTCCATTATAATCCTTAAAACGAAATATTTTAACTTTTTTGACTGTGAAGATGTATATTTCATTTACATTGTTAACATTTTTAAACGAATGATAAAAAGACATAATATTTGTACATTAAAACCGTAACAGGTAACATACATAATTATAAAATATGGGAGGTTGTAAAGATGAGGCTAACTCTCTTTCGCTATTTTCTTTTTTTCTTAGGATTAATTTTCTTTGGCCTTGGAAACGCTCTTGCAGTCAAAGTTAAATTTCTCGGCTTGCACCCTTGGGAAGTTTTAAATATGGCTCTCTACCAAAAGTTTGGATGGACCATCGGTACGTGGAGTGTCATATGTGGGTTATGTCTCGTTCTAATATCTTTACTAGTAGATCGAAAATATATAAATGTGGGGACATTTTTGAATGCACTACTTATCGGTCCCATTATGGACTTTTTCTTACAATCAAACATGCTTCCAGACGCTAGTAATTATTTATGGATAAACTTACTCATTTTATTTTCTGGTATTGCCATTACAGGTATCGGGGGAGGTATGTACGTTGCGGCTGGGATTGGCGCTGGACCCCGTGATGGATTCATGCTTACTATTTCAGACAAAACAGGACTTTCTATTAGCCGTGCTAGAATCATAGTAGAATGTATTGTACTAGTTATTGGATTTATGCTAGGAGGTCCTGTTTTCATCGTAACTTTTCTGTACACCTTTATTCAAAGTCCAATCTTTCAGCAATCATTTAAGATGTTTCAAACACTTTTACATACTTTACATGGCAAAAAGAAAATTAGCGAACATATTTAAAGTACAGCTTAATACAAATAAATCCACCCTATTTACGACTCTCATCGCAAATAGGGTGTTTCTGTTTTTATCTCGCAATTTAAGAATATATACTACTCATTTACAATAAAAGTATATACATCATCACAAATACAGCCATTTACTTTAATCACATACTTCCCAGGTTTATTAAAACTAATTGTGTATTTATTTAACTGAATTGCTTCTTTATCTCCAGAAAGAATATCAATGCTTCTGCCACTTAATACATACAATTCATTTAGATTCATCGTTACATCAATTGTATTGAAATTTTCTACTTTCACTTGCTGTGCTTCCGCAACGCTTACACTTGGTTCTAAAAACAGTAGTCCACTTAATCCAATCGTCCCCGCTAAAGCAACTCCCGCAAACTTTTTAATCTGTTTCATTACAATGACCTCCTTATAGATTTTGCGTAAAGGTAATGTCCTCCCTTACACCACAAAGCCTATATGTAATGAAATGAAAAGTAAACGGGGACTGTAAGACAAAATTCTACATCTTTTTCTCCTATTGAATATAAATCCAACGTTTGGAGTTTTGACACATTTAAAATTGTTTCCCTAAACCAATTTCTCCATAATTTATTCAAAGACTGAATAATTACTTATTTATTTAACATTCTAACAATAGTTGATAAAGATGCTTTCTATTCAAAAAAAGACTTTGCTATAAAAGTAACTTTTACAACAAAATCCATGCAACTAATTTTATTCAGCTTTCCATAATCTCTCTACATTCATTAATTGTTCTTCTTTAAATTCCATCTTATATATATCCGGTTTTGACGTATTCATTAAAAATTCAAAACCATATTGTTTATCAAAATAGTTCATCATTAATGTCATGACAAGCCCATGTGTACCAATTACAATTTTGCATCCTCGAAAATCCATTAAGATTTCTTTTAATACTTTCACTACTCTTCTCTGGCAATCTGCATATGACTCTCCTTCCGTTCGTGCGAAGTCCGGATTAGAGAACATCTTCTGTACAAGTGGATACACCTCCTTGTCTGATATAACCTGATCCTCACTTGAAAACATACACTCTTTAAGATTTTCATATACTACTATTTCTTTTTCATGGAAATTAGCTGACTCCTCTATCGTTAACATAGCCCGATTATAAGGACTGGAAATAAAAGTATCAATCCTCTCCGCTTTTAATATGTCAGTTACTCCACGGGCATCCATATGTCCCCTCTCAGTTAACCCGCGCATTCTTTCATTTCCTTCTAGTTTTGGTGATTCACCATGTCTAACCATATAAATATATGTGCTCATAATTTCTCCTTAAAATTTTTTATAAAGTGAAACTTTAATCAGCCCTCACTAATCGGGCTGCCCGGCAAATAGCGAGATAAGTTAATAAATCAAGTTCATTTATCCCATTTCAACACTTAGGGGTAATACTAAAATACTTTATAAACTGTGCTGATTTGTTCGTCTAATCCATTCTCCTACTAAACTCTCAAATAATTCAGGCTGCTCAATTTGCAAATTATGCCCTGCCATATCTAACACTGCTAACGTTGCCCTTGGATATTCTTCAATAATTTCTATAATATTTTGATAACCTACTGATATATCTTGTCTTCCAGTCAGTAAAAGAACGGGATTTTCATATTTTTCATGCTGAAAATCCATAGTAAGAGAGTAATTCTTTTGCAACCTTTCAATAAATTCATAATTAGCAACATCTAACCCAGGCTTAATTTCTTCTTTAAATCGCTTATATGTATATTCATTTGCTATTACAGCTAACTCACAAAATTCCTCTCTTTCTGTGGAAGTGAGCGTATTTAAAAATTCCTCATCTTGTACAATTACCTGTTTATCTGGAAGAATCCTTTTTTCTGGCTCCGCTACAACAACAGGACATACTAATAATAATCCGCTAACTCTCTCAAACATCTTTGTAAGTATACCTTTGGCTAAATAGCCTCCATATGATTCTCCTACCAATAAAAATTTTTCAGTAGAAATGATTTCCTCAATAAATGTGATAAGCACATCTACTATACGATTTGAACTATTTATCCAATTTGGAGCATTCGATTTTCCCATTCCAGGTAAATCAATATATATTCGCTTATAACCTTCATATTTCTGAAATACTGATTCCATACATTTCATCATTAACCTATGGTCAGGAGCGCAGCCATGTATGATAATGACCGGTTTACCCTCCCCCACAATTTCATAGTATATTTCTGCATCTTTAATTCGATATATCATAAAAAAACCTCCCTATTTAGTGGCAATACTATTCCACTCTGTAAGAATACACGTTCTTATTTTATATCTTTTCCTAACATTTCTACAAATATTAATTTTCAGACTAAAAATAAAAATCCCCATCATTTTATATGCAATTTTGCATCTCCACTTACAAATCACTAAAAAAACTTTACAATTCAAAGGATGACTAAATATACAATTTCTATTTAAAGTCTTGATACAGTCTATACTATCAACCGCAATATTTTTTCAACTTTAAGAATACTTATACTCTTTAACACTTTCCTTATAAACATGATTTTTATAAGGAAATCTGATACAATTCTTAAATAATATTATTATGTATAGATATAACGAACATAGTGCATAATTAAAGAAGGTGATTTCATTGAAATTAAATAAAAATTTACAATTATGTATATTAATCGGAACATTAATATGCTATTCAATCTATTTTATGTTTTTCTATCTGTTCCCTACTCATTTTTCAAATTCAGATGTACGCTTCGCTTCACTTGTCGTTGAAGCCATTACATTTGTATCACTGATTTACTCTATATATTCTAAAAAAGTCAGTTCAAATCCGTTTTGGATATGTATTACAATAGCAATTGGTAGTTTTTTATTAGGGAAAATAGTATATACATATCAAGATAGCTTCTTCGAAATTCCAATAGATCGTTTTACTATTTCTGATGTATTTTACATGTTTTTTCTATTTTTCTGTCTTATCGCTTTCTGCTATAAAATTTTAAAGGAATGCAATAAATGGGAAAAAGCGTTCTTTATTTGTGATATATGCATAGTGCTTACTTCCATATTTACATTAGAATGGTATTTATTTAATCAGCCAAATTTAAATATATTCGCTCTTTCACTAGGGGATGTTTTCCTTTCATTTTTATATCCAATTGCAGATTTATTATTTCTACTGCTAGGTGTTAGTCTCTTTTTCCGTCCAACAATTTTTAATTCCAAACGGAAAATTTATATATTTATTTTTGTATTAATAAGTTCTGCAACTTTTAACTATATTTATTTTTACTTAAATAACCACTTATCAACAGAAACAATAACATTATTACGTCTTTTATATAGAATACCTATATTACTTATTGCAATAGCTGGCTCTATTTCAGAAGATCATAATAGCCATAAAAATTATTTCATTGTAAACCCTATAATAGGAAAAAAAGCTTTAGTTGTATTTCCCTATCTTGCTGTTGCAATACTAATCGGGTTTACATTAAAAGAACAAACATCATCTTCAACTCTCATTACAGGGAATTGTATTACTTTTATTTTCGTACTCATTCGTCATTCTATCGTACGTATGCAAAACAATTCCTTAACAAAACGTTTGCAGGCATTTAATGCCCAACTAGAAGAAAAAGTTACTGTACGGACGTCTGATTTAGTTCATAAATCAGAGGCTCTTTCTCAAAAACAACAAAAGTTTAAATCATTATATGAATATCATCCTGACCCTATTTTCACCATTGATTTAAATGGAATATTCTTAAATGTAAATAAGGCTGGGAGTGTACTACTTGGGGCACCAACGGATGAGCTACTAGGTGAAACTTGTTTTTCAATCATTTTAGATGAAGATAAGCATAAGCTAGCATTGGCATTAGAAAAAGTGAAACAACAAGAATCGGCATTCTTACAACTTAGTTCTCAATATAAAGATGGCTTTACTTATTTTTTATACGTTACAATCATTCCTATTATAATAGACGGACAAATTTCAGGAAGCTATATTATGGTGAAAGATATTACTGCACTAAAAAAACAGCAAGAAGAAATAAAATATTTAGCATTCCATGACACTGTAACGAAAATTGGGAACCGTGCCTTTTTCCATAAGAAATTAAAGAGAGTTATAAAAAATGCTAAAATAACAGAAAGCGAGTTTGCATTATTATATTTAGATTTAGATCGCTTTAAAGCAATTAACGATACACTTGGACATTCGTCAGGAGATTACATATTAGAAGAAGTAGCAAAGCGATTCCAATCATGTCTTCCATCACATACTCATCTTTCAAGAATCGGTGGCGATGAATTTACAATCATAATTGAAAACTATACTGACGAAGATTACTTATTCCAATTATGTAACCAATTATTTGAATGCATGAAAAAATCATTTATCATACATGAGCATAAATTAACTTTATCACTGAGTATCGGTATCGCTATTTATCCACATTCCGGAATCGATACCGCTACACTTCTGAAAAACGCTAATGTTGCAATGTATGATGCAAAAGCAAAAGAGCTTAATTCTGTCTCTATTTATGACGATGTAATCGCTAAAAAAATTGAAAGACGATTACGATTAGAAAAAGATTTACCAAACGCACTACAAAATGAAGAATTGTTCCTTTTGTATCAACCTCAAGTTGATAGTGAATCTAATAAAATTATCGGTGCAGAAGCTTTAATTAGGTGGAATCATCCTGAATTAGGTATTATTTCTCCATACGAGTTTATTCCGATTGCAGAAGAAACACTACAAATTATTTCAATAGGAAAATGGACATTAGAGCAGGCTTGTAAGCAAATGAAACGTTGGCACGCACTCGGATATTCACATTTAAAAATAGGTGTAAATTTATCTGCTAAAGAATTTGAACAAGAGGATTTTGTAAAATCTATTTCTTCTACTTTAACAAATACAGGTTTACCAGCAAGCTCTCTTGATCTTGAATTAACAGAGCGAATTGCAATGATGGATGAGCGAGAAACATTGATAAAACTGCGTACACTAAAAAGTTTAGGGATTCACATCTCAATCGACGACTTTGGTACAGGTTATTCTTCGCTAGCCTACTTACCTTTATATCCAATTGATACGTTAAAAATCCCGAGAGAATTTATTACAATGTCTGAAACATGTGATGATGGAATGGAAATTATTAAAACGATCATCACATTAGCAAATACATTAGGAATGTCTGTCATTGCTGAAGGTGTAGAAACAAAAGAGCACGTAAATTTCCTTCAAAAAAATAAATGTCAGTTTATTCAAGGTTATTATTACAGTAAACCTATTCATATTCATGCATTTACTGAGCTATTAGAAAACGGCATTCACCGATAGTACATAACTAATTAGAATAAATAATAATGAATTTGAACAAATATAGTAAAAAGGAAAGAAGATACCTTCTTTCCTTTTGTTTTTCTATTTACATTTCTATTACTTCACCACTTCATTTATTATATCTATTATTTGATGAATTCCCTCATCATTTGTTTTCTTATATCCATTCATGTTTTGAATATATTTCTCCTTATTTGTATACAACTTATTTACTGCATGTATAAATGTATTCGTACTTACTCTGTCTTGGAGTATAACTTCAGCATATCCTTGCCGTGAAAAATATTCAGCATTTAAAACTTGATCTCCCCTACTGGAACTGTTAGTTAACGGGATAAGCAACATCGGTTTCTTCAAAAATAACAATTCAGAAATAGCAGTAGAACCCGCTCTGGAAACTACAACACTTGCCATATTTAGTATATGCGGCAACTCGTCGCCTATATATTCAAATTGCATATACCCCTCCATGCCAATAGATGGGTCTACCTTTCCTTTACCACATATATGAATAATATTAAAGTTTAATAGTATTGTATCTAAACATTCCCTTACCATATCATTTATCCACTTAGCACCTTGACTCCCACCCATAATTAATAATACTGGTTTATCTTGCTGAAATTCACAATATCTTCTTCCTCGTAATACGTTACCCTTCTCAATTTCTTCCCTTACAATTGGTCCTACATAAACCTTCTTCTCATTACTTACATTTTCTCCTGTCTGAGGAAATGTTGTGCATAGCTTTGTAGCAAAAGGTAATGCTATTTTATTGGCAAGTCCTAATGTGCTATCTGGTTCACGTATAATTATAGGCACACGATTTAACCATGCTCCTATAGCTACAGGAACTGAAACAAATCCTCCTGCTGAAAAGATAACGTCAGGCTTTGTTTTCTTAATTAATTTATAACTTTGTAAACAACCTCGTATAATTTTAAAAGGATCTTTAAAATTTTCCCAATCCCAATATCTCCTAAGCTTGCCCGTTGAAACACTATTGTATTTAACATTTTGCACTAATGATTTTTCAATTCCATTTTTTGATCCAATATACTCGACTCTCCAGCCTTTCTCTATAAATTTAGGAATTAATACAATATTAATCATAACGTGTCCAGCTGTACCGCCCCCAGTAAAAAGAATCGTTTTGCTCATAACTTATACCCACCTTTATTATTAAAAATCTAGCTTTCTCTTTACCTTTTAAATGTAAATAAACTTATTATTTTTTATATAAATCTTTAACTCCACCTCTATATCTTGTAAAAGATCGTTAATGAGTTCATAAAAATCATTTCCATACTCACTACACTCGTATTGAGCAAAGATTTGAATCACATATCTAGTTTCCGTCTCTAATGCTGACTTTATTTGATTAACCCTTTTTTCTTCTACATACGCTTGATATTTATGTATTGCCTCATAAAGATGCAATACATGCGCTTCTTCATCTCTCCAATCCAACGTATCAACAATTGAAAGAAATAGCGTATTTTGATTATCTATTATTTCATAATCATTCATATATTTCTTACACCCTTTTTTGTTTTTCATTGCATGCAGATGTCACTACACTTCGCATACTCAAGTACATCTTTTAATGATTGATGAAATTCAATTTCTGGGATCCAACCTAACCTTTTTATTTCCTCTATTGCTAAACTCTCATTTGAGTCGCTCCCATTTTTCTCTGTTTCCTCTATAAAAAAATTTAGCTGTGTTAATTCTTTATATTGTTCTAGTACATTTAATAAAGATCGTTTTACTCCTGATCCGATATTATATTGTTTTCCATTTATTCCATCTCGTAATAACACATGATACGCTTTAATCGCATCACGTACATCTAGAAAATCTCTACTATCTTTCAAACTGTTTACTTCAATAATGGATTTACTTCTACCTGATTCTATATCTAACATTTTCTTTGCGAGAATCGAACAAATGCCATTCGATTCCCCTGGACCAATTAAGTTTGAGGGCTTTGCAATGATAATATTTGAATCCATTAATCCTCCCCAAGCCTCTGCAATAATGACTTGCATCGTTTTACTTAAACTATATGGATTTGAAATTTTTATTTCGTTCATACTATCTGCTTGCAAAGCAGATCCTATAACTAATGTTCTACAATGCGAGGCTTCTTGCTTAATTGCTTCTAATAAATATAACGTTCCTATTACATTAATCTCTATATACTCAAGAGCAGCTGTCCAAGATTCTATAACCGAATTCCTTCCTGCTAAATGCAATACGTAGTCTGGCTTTATTTGTTTCATTACCTTCATTACTTCGCTCTTATTAGTTAAATTACAAGTAATACCATTTCTAATTTTTTCTCTATGTGCACGATTTTGAAACATAGGAATTACATGAAAGCCCTGCTCTAAAAAATATTGGCAAGCATGGCGTCCTGTGAAACCATTTGCACCAGTTATTAAAAGGCTCGCATTTTTTTTCATCGCAAAAACCCTCCTTTTAATAGCATTTGTTTCACCTCATGTTTTGCAAGCAAGTCTTGTTGAGAACTAAAACTCTTCACATCCACTAGCGGATAGCTAGCATAATATTCTTGAAGTCCTTCAATAGGAATAGTCGGTAGTACCACAAAATAATTTTGATCAAAACTTATACTTGTTTTACTCTCTACCTCAGATAGAAGCATTTCACTTAATTTTTCACCCGGTCTTATCCCTACCTCTTTTACCTTAACATTTTCTTTTCCTGAATATTCAATTAACAATTCTGCTAAATCTGTTATTTTACATGCCGGCATTTTCATAACAAAGATTTCCCCGCCTCTACCTTGAGATACGGCTTTAAATAACAACCCAACAGCATCTTCAACTGTTAAGAAAAATCTAGTCATATTCGCATCGGTAATCCCTACTTGTGAAGATCTTTTAATTTGTTGTTTAAAAAGCGGTACTACACTTCCACTCGTTCCTAAAACATTTCCACCACGAACACAAATGAATTTTGTTTTCTTCGTTTGTATATTCGCATGAACCATTAATTTTTCACCAATTGCTTTTGTCATCCCATACGTATTTGATGGATCAGCTGCTTTATCCGTTGAAACATATATAACTTTTTCAACTTGCATCTGTATAGAGGCTTCAATTACATTTTGCGTACCATGTATATTGGTTTTTATAGCTTCATAAGGATAATACTCACATACTGGAACATGTTTTAAAGCTGCAAGATGGAACACATAATGTACACCTTGGCAAGCATAGACTAGTTGATCTTTATCACGAATATCTCCAATAATAAATTTTAACCTATCATCATTTATAAACTGTTGCTGCATTTCAAACTGGACCGTTTCATTTCTTGAAAAAACTCTAATTTCTTTCGGTGATTTTTCTAATAGTTGTTTTATAAGTTCATGCCCCCACGAACCTGTACCACCAGTAATTAAAATTATTTTATTTAACATTCCTTTTCCTCCTACGAAACATCTCAATTTAAATAATATTTATTGAATTATTTTCAATTGATTCAAATCATAATCGTCGTTTGTTACATTTAATTGACAAAATAAAAAAACAGAAACTATTAAACTTAGTTTCTGTTTTTCATTTCACCTCACAACAGTAAGATTTTTTATACTGTTTGCATGATAAATAAATTCCTTGTAAAAAAACACCGCTCATTTATTTCTTATACTCGTAATAAAATAAATAGAATGATTCATAGCCAATAATCATGTTTAAATTTATGAAAAAGGGAGGTAACGGAATGGACCGACACAATTCATATCATACATATAACGGACCTTCCAAAGCACTGCCTCTCTCCCTATTCGATGTAAAAAATGAATTGAAACAAAAAAGCAAACTTATTCCTTCTGATACCATGTATAAATTAACGAAAGAAGAGCAACTCATCATCAACAAAATAAAAATACAAACAGAACAGCTAAATAAAAATAATGTTACAAGAACACGCGCATACTACCAATTTTACATTCAATATCCAGAAATACATTGGGCACTGCTTGGGCATATGGTATCACGTAACGGCGGTTGGAATATGACTGATTTAAAGGGCGATTTATATACGAGAATTTTATCAGAGAAAGATCAATTCATATTTTTTTCTTTTTTAGAAAGAGGGAATTGGCTTATTTTCCAAGATGTATACCCTCAATTTTTACTTTACGAACAAAGTGTAAAGAGATCACAAAAGTTATTTCACCTTCTCCCTCACCTAAATGTTTCTACATTTATGGAAACGATGTGGAACGATTTTTGGAAAACAGGCAACAAAAAAACATTAGCGATTGCAACTATTGTTAATGAACAAAACTACTTAGAAAAAAGAGTGATTCAAAATGTACAATTTAAAAAGACTGTACTAAATAGTATTGGATTTAAACTCTTTGATTTCTTTCAGTTTAATCATATCCTTTTCCCATTCTACGAAAATGATAAAAAACAAAAAGTATTACTATTTGGTGATACAATGAAACATTTCACTTCCTTACATGAACGCATATTAATTGGAAAAAGATTGTATTCATTATTATTTCGAGATACACATGTTTTATCTCAAATAATAAGCTGGGCCCAACATCATCCGCATACAGGCTCAAGGAAAGATTACTGGCCCCATTTATTTTCAAGTGTAAATGAATCTTTTTCCCGTGAGTTTTATAAGCGCCGAATAAAAAAATGCCAGTTGCGAAGTGGCGCTTATCGTATATACAGTCCTTCACTCGTCTATGCATGGCGAGATATGAAGCATGAAGAAGTTGACAGTGAAGATTGGTTTACCGATTGGCAAGTTGTAAATTACTTAGTTGATAAGGAGGAAAATATAAATGGACAAATTACAGAAGACTACTGCAAAACACTCGAAAAAATTGAACTCGCAATTCTCGCAAAGAAAAATGTCCTCCTCCGAGAAGAAGAATGAGTTTCTAGCATTAGTAGTTACAATCTTTCTCTCTTCTATTATTGGAACTTGTTTAGATGCTTTTTTTGTTCATAAACAAATATATTCCTTTCCAGCTAGACCCTTCTCATCCACATTTTTAGTTAATATAGCTTTTACATTGTTCGTACTGCCGATTTTAACAGTTATCTTTATACACATTTCAAAAAAATTATCTAAAGTTTCTAGAATTCTATTTATTATTTCGATCGGTATTTGCGCTAGCCTTTTTGAACAGATTGCTGAAAGTTTAGGTTTATTTGTACATAGTGCGAATTGGAACCATACATATTCTTTATTTGGTTATATGATTTTTTATTCTTTTATTTGGAACGTATATAATTGGATAAAAAAATAAAGAGACCATTATAGGTCCCTTCTTAAGCATACTCTTCCATTATTGCTAATGGTGCCAGTGTTTGAAGGCTTTTAGAGCGTAAACGATAGGCAACGACTTTCTTCTTATATTGCTTAATGACATCAACATGTTCCTCATAGCTATATAGAGAAAACCTAATCTCTTTATTCCCTTTCTTCGTATCAATGACTATTGGTGTCCCTTCTCCGTGCGGCGGGAAATAATGTTTATCTAAAAACAAAGCCTCATTAAATTCATGAATAACTTGTAGTTTCATTTCTCCCTCTATATTTTTTCCATCTATCGATATAGAAGTATTTTCCGCCTCAAGCTTTTGATGCAATTCAAATTTACTAATAATTGATTCTACAACAGAAGTGGGCATGCTAGAAACTAATACTTTAATAGCTCCAAAAACAAATAATGTAACTATAAACCATGTTGTCATTGTTATCATCTCCATTACATTTAAAAAATAAATTTCGTTCCATACGGTATTAGTATACTAATGAGTATTCCAGTTACAATCATCGTTACCGAACCGATAGTCGCTTCTTTCTCGCCTTCCTTCACTAAACGGCTCACACCGATAATATGTGATGCACAGCCCATTCCAACTCCTTTTCCAATCGTACTTGTTATACTGAAAAGCTTAAGTACTGTTGGTCCGATAATAGCACCTGTTATTCCTGCAACAACTACAAAACTAGAAGTCATAGATGGAATACCACCAATTTGATCCGCTAATGATAAGGCAATAGGCATCGTTGCTAACTGTGGTAAAGTAGTTAATATAAGTTCCTTATCTATATTTAAAATTCCGCCAATCACTACATTCATACCCGTTACAGCCACTATACCTATTACTACTCCAATAAGTATCGATAAAAAATTTTTCATAAGTATCTTTCGCTCTTTAAATAGAGGTATGGCTAATGCTACAATTGCAGGGCTCAATAAGCTTGAAAGAATGTCTCCTCCATTTTCCCTATACTCATGATGAGAAATACCAAAAATCAAAAATAAACAAATCATAATTGCCGTAACTGTTAACACCGGTAACGTAAATGCAAACGTAAATTTTTTATATAGCTTTGTCGCCAAGAAATAAATTGCTACAGTAATAATAATTAAGACCATTTGAATCGTGCACCTTGTCGATTTTATTTTTTTGTTGTTATTAATAATTGACTTATATACCCTGAAACAATCAAAGTTACTACAGTACTTGCAACTACTAAAAGGAATATAATACTCCCCTTACTTAAAAGAAAAGACCCGTATTCCATCAGCCCTGTTGTCGAAGGGATTAAAAATAACGGTAAAAATACGATTAACTTTTCCGCACCTAACTCAAACCATTTTAACGGTAAAATGCGAGTGGAAAGGAGCAGGAACAGCATTAACATCCCTATTAAACTTCCCGGTATTGATAGATGGAATATTTCCTGAATCCACGTACCCACTAAGCTAAATATATATAGCACGCCTACTTGAAGTAAAAGCATCACGTACTTCATTTCTTTCCCTCATTTCACTATCACACATCCATATTATGAAATTTCATTTAGCGTGTCGGCAAACCGTTTAATTCCAAGTTGAATTTGTTCTATATTCGCTCTACCAAACGTAAATCGTATATATTCATTTTTCGAACCTAAAACACTGCCCGGAACAAATGCGACACCATTCCGTATAGATTCACCTAATAAGTGATATTCATCAAACTTTCCTTTCACTTTACACCATACATGTATTCCACCCTCTGGCACGAAACATTCAACTCGGTCTCCCAATGTTCCTTCAAGCTCTGCAATTAATTCATCTCTTCTTTGCTTCAATTGTCCACGAAGTATCGTAATATGTGTATGAAAATCCTTTGATTCTAAAAATTGATTTGCTACCCACTGCGTAAATACACTATGGCCAAAATCAACTTGTTGCTTTGCATCTGCTAAACGCTCAATTACACGTGTAGGACCAATTATCCATCCAATACGTAATCCTGATGCAACAATTTTTGATAATGAACTTATATAAAGAACATTTCCATTTTGGTCCATTGATTTTAATGTCGGGTTCACTTCTCCATTAAAAGAAATTAAACTATACGGATCATCTTCTACAATTGGTATACCGAACTCAGAAGACAGTTCTAAAATTTTTTTACGTCTCGCTAATGAAAGCACAGTACCTGTTGGATTTTGATAATCTGGATTCAAAAATACCATACGAATGCGATGCTTTTTGTGCAAATCGATTAAGTCATCTGGATTCATTCCATGCTCATCAACAGGTAAATGAAATATGTTTAAACCGGCCGATTTAAACATTGGAAGCGAAAAACAATATGACGGATCTTCAATCGCAATCGCATCGCCAGGTTTTAATAAACATTGAACGATAAGATTAAGCGCCTGTTGTGCTCCAGACGTAATAAGAATAGAGCTTGAATCTGCTTCAATTTGTTTATATTGCTGAACATGTGCTGCAATTGTTTTTCTCAACATCTCATTTCCAAGTGGATGGTCATAGCCGAGATTTTCCATAAATGTTTTCTCCGCCAAAATTGTTCGAAATCTATCACTCGGAATTAATTCTGGTGACAGTTCACCACTCGCTAAATTAATTAAATCATCTTTTTGTGTTTCCGTTCGAATTTGTTGAACGAGTGGTACGTTAGGTAAGAACGATCCATCCTCCACGTACCTACCCCAGTTCGGTATTCGTTTATGTGAGACACCCCATATGTCTGTATTAACCCGTGTTCCGCTTCCCTTTTGCCGTTCTACTACTCCAAGTGATTTTAATTCTTCATACGCAGCTACTATTGTACTCCGGTTCACCTGTAATTCCTTTGCCAATATACGCTCAGAAGGTAACTTACTATCAGAAGGAAATTCACCTGAAGAAATGCCTCTTTCAATATAATCAGCAATTTGTTTATATACAGGTGTCTTATCTGCACGATTTGGTTTCCATTCCATCTAGTTTCCTCCTTTCAAAACGAACTATCCTCATTTTTTACTAACAGTATTCACCGTAAAAATAGTATTAATTAGTCACATTTTCTTATCCGTAAATGGATATATCCAAAATGGTTCTCTTTCTGATTACTCAATAGCTTCTGAAATTCCAACTTCATACTCTCATTTCCAGTTCTTTTACAAACTATCAAATCATTACCGCATACCATGTTACCCCGGCCAGTAGAACAAAAAGAAGAAGAATATAGATTGCAGATAAGTTTTTCACATTTCTTTTTGTAGACTTACCGTAATTCTCCTCCACGTTTCTTGCAACTAGTACAGTCCCAAATAGCGATACAATTACAATAATAACGACTAGTGAAATTGCAAAACTCATTGTCTTTTCACCTCTCTAAGACCTATCTATTTTAATTAAAGAACTTACATAAAAACCTTCCTCTTTAAAACGTTGATAACATACTACCTTTCTTCTCTTATCATAATAGATGTTTGCAAAAAGCGGACCAACCACTTTCGTGTTTTTTTGCTCATCCACTTAAAAAATAAAAAGCAACTGATCACTTAGGACCAGTTGCTTTTTTCACACGATAATTTTTCATTTAAAATTAATTCGATTTAAAAGTTTCGCCTTTTCATAATGAAACATCGACTGAGATAACTCAAAAATTGTTCCATTTACAAGATACACTGTATTTTCAATAAGAAGCGCCGGATCACCTTCATTTAATTCTAAAAGCTGTGCATTTTCTTTATTTACTTTTTCACAACTAATAACTTTATCAGCAAAACCAATATTTAATCGTAAATCTTCAATGAAATAACTGTATACAGAGCTTAATGCTATTTCTTCGTTCAAATATGGAATAATATCCTTTTTGAAATAACTTACTTCAATAGAGAATGGTTTAGCATCTACAATTCTTAAGCGCTTCAAAAAATACAACCTAGTTCCAGCTTCGCATTGCATCCGCTTTGCTATCTCTTCGTCCGCATCTATTACTTCCAGCTCTAACACTTTCGTTTCAATATTTTGTGAAACAAGATTTTTCGTTAATCCACGTAAACTTCCTAAATTAATGTAATCTGTTACAGAAGTTTCGCGTAAAAACATGCCACTACCTTGCACTTGAAAAATATAACCTCTATTCACAAGCTGACTAATTACTTTACGTATCGTATTACGGCTTACTTCAAATCGATTCATCAACGCTTCTTCTGTAGGTAGTTTTTTCGTTTCATTAAAAAGCCCATCTCGAATGTTTTGCTCTAACACATCTGCAATTTGTTTATACTTTGCACTCATACACTTTCTCCTAAAATACTCTTTTATCTATTATAACTCTTCCCCTCTCGTTTCGATCACACATTTATACCAATGAAACGAAAGTTTCTTCTTACGTTTTAAGTTATCATTATGATCGACAAAAATAAAGCCATATTGCTTTTTATATCCATTTAACCAACTTAAAAGATCAATCACTGACCATGCATAATAACCTTTTAAGTTAATTCCCTCTTCAATTGCACGCTTCATTACTTTTAAATGCGCTTCAATAAATTTAATTCTCGGAACATCTACAATTTCTCCGTCAATGATTGGATCTTCATCACCAAGTCCATTTTCCGTTACATACATCTTTACGTCACCGTAACGCGCTTTCAACATATGCAATCCCTCTAAGAAACCTTCGGGAGATATTTCCCATCCCCATTTTGTATATGTTTTATCATCCATTTTAACTGTTCGATAAAAACCATCAAAAGAAGGGTTACCTGGAGCAAGCGTTGAGTTTTCTCGAGAATGTTCCTCACTCTTTATATCCATATCGTATCTTTCTACTCGTATTGGTTGATAATAATTCAAGCCAATAAAATCATTTTCTTCTGCATTTTGTTTAATGATTTCTAATTCTTCAACCGTCCAATTAGGAGTCCATCCTTTTTCCTTTAATTGTTGTACAACATAAGACGGATACTCGCCCTTTAAAAGTGGATCATAATACCAATACGTTTCATATTCATTCGCATGATTTGCTGCTTGTATATTTTCTTTTTGATCATCCACACTATAAGCAGGTAAGAAAACATGTGTAATCCCAATCTCACCATATTGTTTCAGCTGCTTGTACACCGCAACTGTTTTCGCATGTGCATAAAATACATAATGAGTCGCTTGAAAATACTTTGGAACATCATTTTGGATTCCTGGTGGATGTGCACCTTTTAAATAACCTAATCCACAAAACATTACTGTCTCATTAAAAGTAATCCAATGCTTAACTCTGTCACCAAATGCCTTAAAACAAGTTTCTGCATATTTTACGAAAGCCTCTGCTGTTCTTTTATTCGTCCATCCACCATCTTTTTCTAACGGTAATGGTAAATCCCAATGATATAAAGTGACAAACGGCACAATCCCGTATTTTAAACATTCATCAATTAAGTTGTTATAAAATTCAATCCCTTTTTCATTTACCTTTCCATCTCCAGTCGACAATATTCTCGCCCAAGAAATAGAAAAACGATACGATTCTAATCCCATCTCAGCCATTAAGCGAACATCTTCCTTATATCGATGATAATGATCAACAGCTACATCACCATTTGTTCCATTGTATGTTTTGCCAGGAATTTTTGAAAACTCGTCCCAATTCGTAACACCTTTTCCATCTTCATTCCATGCACCTTCTACTTGATAAGAAGCTGAAGCAGCTCCGAATAAAAAATCATGTGGAAACTTCATAGTATATACCTCCATTTCATTACAACAAATCAAATTCAATCATACATATAAAATTTATAGGTACAAATTTTATATGTATGATTATATCTTATGTTTTTATTTTTTTCTATTATAAAAGTACAATTTCTATTGTTGGTTATTGGAAAAGAAAAAGAAGCGATATATTTTATCGCTTCTTACTCTCATCATCTTTATTCTTTTATTAATGACTTATTCGCTCTTATAACTTCTTGATACAATAATGGTGACCACTTTTCATTTATGTAGTCTTGAATTACCCAGCCCACTCTCAAAGGATTCTTTTGTTTTATATAGTTTGCAATTTCAGGATTTATATAAGAGGCATAGTAATACGGACTATTCCATGCTGTACCACCAGAAGACAAGCTTGTAAAATTAATATATAGATGATTTAAATCCTCGCTATTGTTCATCGTTTCATCCATCGTATCTTTAATAGATTTTACTTTCTCATCATAATTCACTTTATATTTATCTTGTACTGTTACATTTACATTTTGGTTTACAGTTGTGGTAAACGTCTCATTATCTGGCCAATAAAAATTATTATATCCTCCAGATTCATTACTACCACTATATCTTTTTAGTAGTACAATTTTCCCACGAGCATCTCCAAGTTTTATATTTCCTTCTGTTTTTAAAAAGATAGGATCAACAAAATAATTTTTTTCAAACGTACTACTAAATGAACCTTCTGCCCCTTTCATATCCTCATACTCTTTTTTTAAAGACATAATAATTGTTTCACTCGGGTTATCTTTTAAAAATTGTTTCGCTTCATTTATGAATTCATGCAGTGTTACGTAAAGATATAATGGCCCATGATGAAGAACTATCGTATTATCATCTGTTAAACGTCCTCTTATATCAAAAATGCGAGCTCCATGGTCCATTTGATAGCGAAAATCATATTCTTGCGTCATTCCCCACACTTGCTTAATCGGATTTTGCAACTTGAACGTCCCACTATCGTGTGTTCCTGGAATTGAAATTCGTGCTAACGGGATATTATCAGGTATAGGTTGCATCCATTTTGACCAATTTTCAAGCTCATTAACAGAGCTAGCTGCAACTACTCTCTTATCATGTAAAGCAAATACAAATGTGATAAATATTGTACTACATATGAATAATTTCAAAATTAACTTCTTATTGCTCATTATTATCCCTCACTTTTTCTGTTTTTACATCAAACTTATTGAATATAATATAAGCTAGTTCATAAAAAATAAATAACATTTCATCAATATGAAATATTGCATAGAAGTAAAGTTAAAAAATCATTCACATATACTAAATTAGAAAAATTTAAAGGAACTTCATCTGAAGTTCCTTTTGCTTATTTTATGTTCAATACATATGAACCATCTTTATTCTCATATTTATAGACGTATAAATAATATTTCCCTGGCTTTGCATTATAAGTTCCTTTAACTACATTTCCTTCATTTTCACCATATGCTACATAGTTATTTAAATCTGATTCATGATGAAGTACCCATGTCATTCCGATATTTTGTTCATTTAGTAGAGAAATATTAATATTTTCCGGTGAGTCAATTTGGAAAGTAAATACATCTACTCTATCACTATTATGTAGCGTTCCTTTCACCGGTGTATGAAAGTTAACTTTATTTGCCTGTCTAGGCTCATTGTTTGGTTCATTTTCTGTTACTTGTAACTCATTCCCACCGTTTGGTTTTCTTTGTTCATAACCTAAGTTTACTAGTATAGACTTCAAATCTGGTAAAACACCAATTTTATCTGCATATGGATCTTTAGATTTTGTTCCTGTGCTCTGGTTGCTTAATATTGCTCTTAGTTCACTTGGTCTATATGGTTGTCCTAAATTTTCTTTAGCAATGCTTTGTACTAAAGTGGCTGCCCCAGCAATAATTGGCGAGGCACTAGATGTTCCGCTAAAGCTTGAAGTATAAAGATTTACAGCACTTCTACTTTGCTCGGCTGTAGTTGTATCTACATTTTCTCCCCATCCGTACACATCAATACGGCTTCCATAATTCGAAAACCACATACGTTCATGAGGGAAAGATGAAGAGCTAGCTCCTACCATAATTGCACCCGAATCTTTAAAATCTTTACTATTACGATTTAAGACTTGCTTACCTTTTCTATCTTTGAACTGATCTAAATCATTCCACCCATTTGCTCCAGCCTCTATAATTACAATTCCCTTATCTGTACCAGCACGAATTGCATCAAAAATATCTGGTTGTACTTCAACAGGTAAATATTGATCACCATATCCATCAAAGGATGCTTGCGCCTCTAATAATAAAACATCCCCAGCTTCTAACTCATTTACAGCGCTTAATATTGCATCAGCCGTATTATACTGTCCGTTATCTCTTATTTGAGAGATAACCTTTGCTTTCGCTTTTGGCGCAATCCCAATATTCCCGACTTCATTGTCCTCAGAGGATACAATTCCTAGTACAGACGTCCCATGACCGACATGCTGATTTATATTTCTTCCAGACATTAATTCAATATTTTGATGTAATAAATCCTCATGATTTAATAGCCATCCGTATTCCATATCAACAAAAGTAATACCATTTCCATTACCGCCTTGAATTCCCCAGGCGAAAGGCGCATTAATACCGTATGGGGCTGCTTTAAGATAACCTTGTTTTTTAAATCTAGGATTGTTATTAGGATTAAGAGCTACACTTGATGATTGCACTTCAGGTGGCATTATTTTCTCTTGTTTCTTCATATACGCATCTTCTATTAAAGAAGATGCCTTTAACTTATCTACTATTTCTTCATACCCACTATTTTGATTTTGAAGAATATAGTAGTTTAATAAACTTGTAGATACATGATTAGGTGCTTTCACTTCAAGGTTTTGTATTTGTTCCGGGCTTACAGATGTGAATAAACGAGTAAATGTTACATCTGGATATTCTGTCAAAAGATCTTTTATTACTTTATCATTCGTTTGAGATTGTATTCGTTTTTCAATACCATCTTCATATGGCAAATCCAAATCCGCTTTAAATTTTACAATGATTTGCTTATCTGTTTCTTGTTCTATCCCTAATTTACTCTGCTGTTCTATAGAATCAGCATATACACTATTGATAGTGCCTCCTGTTCCTAAAAGTGTTGTAATGATTACAGTTGACGCACACATTTTTTGAAATATTTTCATTACATCAATCCTCCTATTAATAATTATTAATCATTATATTAATCTATAATGATTAATTCTATAACGTATTCCCTTTCTACTAAATAGATTATAGTAATCAGAAATATGAACTTCAATGTATTTTCATATGCAATATTTCATATTCTGACTCTACACTAAACGAATATGAAACTTATAGTGATTATTTATTTTATATGTGCTAATATACTTACATTAATATATTACGCATATACACATTCCAAACTACATTACTTAATCGTTTCACCTTAATTTTTTCTTAGGAGGATTTACAATGAAATTACTAAAAATAAAACATATAATTCCTTTATCTGCGGCCGCAATTACATTCGTATGTAGTCAAAGTACAGCTGAAGCTTCTACCATTCATACAGTAAAAAAGAACGATACACTTTGGGGCATTAGTAAACAATACGGAGTTTCAATACAATCCATTAAACAGGCTAATAATAAAGGAAACGATAAAACCTTTATTGGCGAACAGTTACATATTCCAGGGTCCGTGAAATCAAATGAAATCACTGTTCCTCAAAATGCCAAGCCTGCGAACATTTCTGAACAAATTATTTATCAAGTACAACCGGGAGATTCATTAGAAACGATAGCAAAGCGTTACAATGTCACTGTCCAATCTATAAAACAAATGAACAATACAGTCGGAAACAAGCTTTATACAGGACAACATTTAAAAATCAACTCAAGTATTTCACAAAAAGAAAAAGACTTAATGGCACGCTTAGTTACCGCTGAAGCAGGTGGCGAATCCTATAAAGGAAAAGTAGCAGTAGCCAAAGTTATACTAAATCGTGTAAATGCAAAAGGTTTTCCAAATACAATAACAGGCGTTATTTATGAACCTATTAAATACGGATATGCATTTACTCCTATTACAGATGGAAGAATTAATCAACCTGCAAGTGCAGAAGCAAAAATGGCTGTAGAAGAGGCTATCTCCACAAATGGAGTAGATTCAGACTGGATTTATTTCTACAATCCAAAAACATCAACGGACAAGTGGATTACGACACGTCAAACAGTAGCAGTAATTGGTAATCATGTGTTTGCTAAATAAGATTTAAAATCATTAACAGACCTCTTCACTTAAAAGGTCTGTTTTTTTCTATGTAAGATGTTATTAATCATATGACATAGTTATTTTTTTAACTGTTTCTTCTTTCAAATAAAAATTTTTGTATTTACTCCACCACTCGTAGAAATTAATAAAGCATCAAGTTCAAAAACTCCCACTTTATTAATAAAAGCTATTTCTTAACTTCATAAAATTGTTATACACTAGAAAAATAAAAAACAAACTATTCGTTAGCAGGTGGAAGAATATGTATGATATTACGATTATCGGCGCTGGAGTAAGTAGCATTTTTATGGCTTATTCACTAGCTAAAAGTAACAAAAAAGTTTTAATTCTTGATAAAGGTAAAGCGCTAGAAGATCGCCATTGTCCTTTAGACGAAGGAAAAGTGTGTAATTGTACTACATGTGATAAATATTTCGGGTTTGGTGGTTTAGGCAAATCTGAAGGGAAATTTAATTATACAAACGGATTTGGCGGAGAACTTGAGAAAAAAGTCGGTAAAGAGGGTTTTATACAACTCATGGCTGAAGTAGATGAAATTCTATGTCAGTTTGGTGGAAGTTCGGTTTCAAAATATTCTACTGAAAATTCAAGTCTCACTAAGAGAGCTGAAGCGTGTGGTTTACAAATGCTAACAACAGAAGTAAGACATCTTGGTACTACACTTTCCAGTAACATTTTTCAGCAGCTCTATGAATTTTTACTGACGAAAATAAAGATCCAATTTCATATAGATGTACAACATATTCTGAAACAGGAAGATCATTTTACAATAGATACAAATCAAGGAACAGTTCAAACTAAGCAACTAGTATTTGCAACTGGGCGCTCTGGGGCCGATTGGTTAAAAGAAATGTGCAGTTCCCTAAATATTTCTCAGGAGCAAACACGTGTAGATTTAGGAATTAGAGTAGAAATGAAAGAACATCAATTACGTTCTATATTAAAAGATACTTTTGAAACAAAACTTTCTTATCAAGGTGAGCATTTCACAGCAACTACTTACTGTATGAATCCAAAAGGACGCATCATTCGAAAGTACGAAGAAGGTTTAGTTATGCCTGACGGTCAAAATTTTCGAGAGCAAGGAACTGGCACTTCTAATTTAAATTTCACTTTATTTATTCCTCGCTATTTTCCAACTCTCAAAGAAGCAAATGTATACGCAAGTTCAATTATTAAAGGCATTAACCAAGGACGAGATCGGGTTGTTATACAGCGCTTAGAGGACTTACTAAAGAAACAACCTACAGCGGAAAACAGCATGGAACATAGCCGTATACAGCCTACACTACAGGGGGATTATGGAGATTTGAATCAAGAAATTCCTCAATTATATATTGAAGGGCTCAAAGAATTTTTATTACGTTTAGAACAATTTATACAAGAACCTATTGATCAACATACTTTACTATATGGAATTGATGGAAAGTTCTATGCTCCTACGATAAAAATTAATAATCATTTTGAAACTAGTATACATGGGCTATTTTTAATTGGAGATTGTTCAGGCGTTACGCACTCATTATCTCAAGCAGCTGCAAGTGGTCTGTATGTTGGAAAGTACTTATCTGACATTTAATTTCTATCATTAAGATTCTAGTCAAATATTCCTAATTTCAAAACACTTTACTTATATAGTAAAAATATATTAATAAGCCCTCCTATCCTTCCCGGCTAATGATTAACCGACAAAAAATCGGAATTTTACAAGATACATATGTAATATAACTACATATTTAAAACTGTTGGTATTCAATTCTAATAAATTGAATGTCAACAGTTTTAAAAGTCCCTATCCATTTTCACTTTCATTTGTTCGATATTTTGTAACATCATCATAGTGTTTAATATGGTAGGATGTCTATAAGTCAATTTCACTACAACTATGACTTGTTCTGTCCGTTTCTCAAAAAGAGTTATATTTATGCTACTACGCTTTAAAAATCCCCATTGTATGTATATGAATACTTCAAATTATTCCCTTTAGAAAACAGAGTCTAAATGGTTCATTACACTCTAATAGTTATAAAAACATAATATATAACTTCAGTTAAATAAATTGTATAAAGAAGGTGTAAAAATGAAGAATAAAATAAATTTACAAATGCAAAATATAAGCTTTGTTATAATAATGGCTTTAGCAGTATGGTTAAAAACATATCTTATTACGCGATTCAGTTTTGATTTAAAAATCGAGTCTTCAACGCAAGAGCTTATTTTGTTTATTAGTCCTCTAGCCGCATCATTAGCATTTGTTGGATTAGCATTATTTTCAACTGGTGAAAAGCGAAATTATATAGCGCTATGTATTAATTTCTTATTAACAATCGTACTCGTTGGAAATGTAATGTTCTATGATTTTTATAGTGATTTCGTTACATTACCAGTACTTGGACAAACCTCAAACTTTGGACAATTAGGCGGCAGTATTATAGAAATATTAAACTACAAAATTATACTCGCATTCGTAGACATTGTTTTCTTCTTTATTTTATTAAAAAAGAAATCATTGGTCTTTAAAACCGAACGTGTAACTCATTCTACACGCTTGTTATACTTTCTTTTAACAATTGGTGTATTCTTTGCGAATCTACATCTTGCAGAAAAAGAGCGCCCTGAATTATTAACGAGATCATTCGACCGAGTAATGCTTGTCAAAAATTTAGGCCTATATACTCACCAAGTATATGACTTAACACTGCAAGTAAAAGCCGGTTCACAAAAAGCGCTTGCTGATAGTAGTAAATTACAAGAAACTGAAAACTACGTAAAAGCAAACCAAAGCGAGCCAAACCCTAATATGTTTGGTGCAGCGAAAGGAAAAAATGTAATTGTCGTCACTCTTGAATCCTTGCAAACCTTCTTAATAGGCGCATCAGTCAATGGGCAAGAAGTTACACCATTCCTAAATGAATTCATAAATGAAAGTTATTACTTTGATAACTTTTTCCATCAAACTGGTCAAGGGAAAACATCCGATTCTGAATTTCTAATCGATACGTCGTTGTATCCATTAAATCGAGGGGCTGTATTCTTCACACACGGTAACAATGATTATACTGCAACTCCAGAAATTTTACGTCAGCAAGGTTATTTCACTTCTGTATTCCATGCGAATAACGCAACATTTTGGAATCGTAATATTATGTACTCTGCTCTTGGTTATGATCGTTACTATAATGAGCTTGATTACAAAATTACACCAGAAACAAATTTAAATTGGGGATTAAAAGATATCGAATACTTTGATCAATCAGTAGATATATTAAAAACTGTTAATCAACCATTCTATGCTCGTTTCCTTACTTTAACAAACCATTATCCATTTACGTATGATGAAGATACAAAATTCATTGAACCATACAACTCTGGTAATGGCGTATTTGATCGTTACATCGTAACAGCACGTTACTTAGACGAATCAATTAAAAAATTTATTGAACGTCTAAAGGCCGAGGGGCTTTACGATGATTCTATTATTGTGTTATACGGTGATCATTATGGTATTTCCGAAAAACATAATCGTGCAATGGCACAGTTTTTAGAAAAAGATCAAATAACAGAATTTGATACTTTAAATTTACAACGTACACCTTTATATATTCATATTCCTGGACAAACAGAAGGTCAAACTATTTCAAAGCCTACTGGACAAATCGATATGAAACCTACTATTCTAAATTTATTAGGTGTTGATTCTACGAATGATATTCGTTTTGGCCATGATATGTTTTCAGATGAATATACTGGCTTTGTTGTTTTACGTGATGGTAGCTTCATTACAGATAAGTATGCATACAAAAACAACACTTTCTACGACCGTATAACAGGTGAAATTGTAGATTTACCAAAAAAAGAAGCTCAAGCCCTCATTAAACGTGCACAAAATGAATTACGAATGTCTGACAAAATTATTGAAGGCGATTTATTACGCTTCTCAGAAAGCAATAAAATTAAAACTGGCGAAGTACAAACTAAAATTAAAGAAACAGAAAAATAATCTATATATGAAAAAGGAGCAACTTATTACAGTTGCTCCCTTTTACTTTTATTCTACGCTTGTTTCTAAAGCTACATCCGTATAGGTATTATCATTACCTATATTTAAAATTACTTCACATTGACGCAATCTCAATTCAAAGAGCATGATAGAATCATGATAGATTTCAGGATTTGATTTCATCTTATGTAATATCTCTTGTTTTTCTTGTATTTCTAAATGCGTGTTTTCTACAGCTTGCTTTAAGGAGTTAAATGGATTCCTAAAGAATATATTAATATCTCGCTCTTGTGTGTTTTCAAACAGCTCAAATTGCAAGAAAAATTTCTTCATAATAGAAGCCGTTACCTCAGTATAATCTTCATTTTCTACATACTGTTTGTATTTGTTATATAGCATAGATTTATTTTTAGGAAGAACTCCAAATAATTTACCGGCACTTTTCAGTAAAAATTGTGCTGGCGTAAATCGACGTAAAATATTTACTTCATCCATTTGTATTCTAGTCGTCATCCTGTCAGTATCTCTGCGCCAGTCATCAAGCACTTTAAAGTCAGATTCTAACTGTATTCTATTTTCTCCAAATAGTGAATTAAGCCCTTCACTAAGTTCTTCTAAATACGTTTGGCTTTGAAGAAGCTCATTATTAGAAGTTGCAATCCAATTTTGCATAGAAAGAGCAAGATTAGGTAGTACAGTTTGTTCTAAATATTTATGCACTCTTTCATTCATTGCTTTATTTAGTTCCGTATCCATGTGCCCGAAATCACTTTCTTCACTAATTATATTAGAACAACTCTTTAATATCTTCGGGATATTTTCAGTAAGATCATTCGTAATTTCAGTCTTCATTGAACGATATGATTGTGTAATGAAATGAATTTTTTCCCTCTCAAATGCAGTAAGGTTATTAATGCTACCGTTTAGTTTCACTAGCATATCTTCATTCCAATTAATAGCATCCACTAGATTGTTTTCTTTCTCAACACGTTTATCCAAAAGATATGTAATTGTTTTTCGAATGAAATATAATAACTTTTCAGTACGTTCTGCATCGATATGTTTATGATTAAAGTTAAAATGAATAAACTCAGTTAAATCATTTAATTGTTGACTACTTGTATATAACGAAGAATAAGGGAAAATTCTCGCATGTGGGAAATATGTGTTTATTCTCGCTGCCGTATCATGTAATACCCTTTTTACTTCTGCTTCACTGTAAATGTTATCGATTTTATTTAATAAGAAATGAATTTGTAAATTTGGCGTATGTTCTTGAATACTTAATAGAATGTCACGTTCTTTATCAGTAAAAGGTGAATCCGCATTCAATACGAATAGTAATTCGTCTATAGAATTTAAATATTCGAATATCTCATCTCTAGTGTCGTTATTCCTATTAAAGCCAGGTGTCACTACAAATGTAAGTTTATTTTCATTTAAAAATCTGCATGGTAATTTAAATTCAACACACGCTCTATCTCTATATGTTTGATGGTGCTGAGACATCATATTATGGTAATCAGAGACATCTTCCGTTGTTGTAATTGCTGAGTCTGTTATGGCGTTTATTTCTATATGAGCATCATTTTTTAAAACTACTACATTTGAAATTGATTTTTCTAATATATTTTCTCCTAATATAGAGTTAATAAATGTAGTTTTTCCGTTTCCTGAAGTTCCCGTTACTAAAATACGATTTGTTCTTAAATCTGCGAGCTCGTCAACTAGCCATTTAAATCGGTGACCTATTTCTATATTGTGCTTTTGTGCCCATTGTGTAATAGATTCAAAAAGATGTAAGCTGTACTCTAAGCCATTTACATGATTAATAGAATGTGACAGTAAATTTTCCGCATGTTCTATATTTGCTGAATCTATTTTGGAAGGGAAAATCTCATCCCATGCCAATACAGCTGCAGATGGAAATACAGCATAAGATGGATTGACTACCTTTAACCAATTTGCTAACAGATTTGGTATGATATCGTTTAATTGTCTAAGCGTATATTGACCTTGAATTAATGCAAAGTACGTTTCTTCGTAAAGAGCAGAAACTTTGTTCCATATATCGGACGAATGTATTTCAATATGTAAGAAAAATTCATTTATTGTATTAAGCCATAATAAATAATTTTGTTCATCTTTATAACTGTTCCAAAGTGATGAAACCATTTGTGTAAATTGTACTTGATCTACATTATTTAATGTAGCTAATGCATCATAAAAATAGTCTGGTGAAATATGTTTAGTAAACCCTTTATCGATATATCCTTTTAACACCTCAAACCACGGATACGATTCTATTCGAATTAACTCATTCACAGCAAGCTCTACTGCACTATCAAAATCTTGCTGTTCCTCATAAAAGGAACGGGCAATTTTTGTGACATTCGGATAATCAGGATTTAAAGAAACTGCTTCTTTAATAACACCGAAAGCTGAGTCAAAATTATTTTGCTCAATGTAAAGAGAAAGTAATTGTAATCTAATTTCGGTCATCAATATTTTATTATCAGTAGTAACGGAAGTATAAATATTTTCAGCAAATGATAATTGATTAAGTTCGAAATAAGCATCCGCAATATTTTTTTGTGCCCATGGTGCTAATTCATTACTAACCTTCTCCCATTTAAAAATAGCTGCTTCAAAATCTTGATGACGATAATAAAATTCACCTTGTGCAAAACGAATATAAGACCCATCAGAAATCTGATTTTTTTCTTCGTTTACATAAGCTTGTCCAAGTACGTCAAGAGTTGGTTTTGTTTCATTTTCCATTAGGAATGTTTCATAATACACCTTTTTTATTAATTGTTTTTCTAATCTCATCTTTTCCCCCACTATATCTTGAAAATACATTTTTAAGATATGTCAATACTTTTTGTATGTATGCTTTTTATCTTAACAAAGAATATCTTTTGGAAAATTTCATTTTCCTTTCATTTTTCAAGTTAGATTGAATTTTTATGAGAAAAGTTTCAGTTTTTTTTCAATTTCCTTTCAGTTATGAAACAGCATTAAATGTTCCTAATAACCTAATAACACTATAATATCCCACATTATATTATCAGGAAAACCCCATATAAACCATATTATAAAAACAATCTATATTGAATTTATATGCATAATTCACTGTGCTGTCAAACAAAAAAACAACAATAGGAGCTAACAGCTATCCTTACCATTTCTTCTCAAATTGTTTTCCTTTAAAATGTTTCAGTGGTTATGTAATTAAATTCCATTAACCTATATAAATAACTAGTCCAAAAAAAATCTATATGCATATCATGTTATAGTAAAGAATTTAGGAGATCCTAAAAGGAGGCATTTTCATGTTTGAAGATAAATCTAAAATAAATTACCCATATGAATTTACTGAAACTACAACAGTTCCTCTAAAGAACCCCATTGATAAAAAATTCAAGAACGGGACAGGTACACATAACTTTCCAATTAAGAAGCACTATAAAGAGCAAGTTCTATACACTGAAAAAATCAATAATAATAAAAATAAATAATTGTATAGATCCTTATAACAATTAGCCAAATAAGAAGCAACATTTGGCCATGCATAGTTATTTGGTTAGTAATGTAGAAACCTTTATTATACAATTCATGCACCTTTTAAAAAGTGCTGTATACAGCGCTTTTTTATACATAGATAAATTTAAGCTAACGCAACCAAGAAATAAACTGCAAAATTACTCCACCTTATTTTCGTTTAACAATTAAATCTACATATTAAAAGGGAGCAACAGTAAATGTTGCTCCCTTTTGAAAAGTAATTTTATTCACTCTACATAACCCTCTTAAACATCTTCTCCAACTCATAAGTAGAATGATGCACAAGAATCGGTCTTCCGTGTGGGCATGTGTATGGATTTGTTGTTGTACGTAATTCTTCCAGTAAGGCAAATATTTGATCGTTCGTTAAATATTGATTCGCTTTAATGGATGCTTTACAGCTCATCATGATGGCTGCTTCTTCACGTAACTTTTTAATATCAACTTTTTTTAGTTTAACAACTTGCTCCATCATTTCATCGATAATTTCTGTTTCTTGTCCTTTCGGGAACCATGTTGGATGCGAGCGGACGATAAAGGATTGATGGCCGAATTGTTCTAAAAATAGCCCGACTTTTTTTAGTTCTTCTAACTGTTCTTCGACACGTAAAAATTCAGTAAGAGATAGATCAATACGGTACGGTACAAGTAACTCTTGTACTTCTTGCGCTACCCTTCCTACTTTATCACGGAAGTATTCATAATTAATACGTTCCTGCGCGGCATGCTGGTCAATCATATATAAGCCTTTATCATTTTGAGCGAAAATATATGTTCCATGCATTTGTCCAATTGGATAAAGTGGTGGTAAGTCATTCCCGTTCATTTCAATCTCTTTTATTTCCCGAACTTCTTCTTCTAATTCCTCTAGTTCAAAGTCCTCTTCATTACTGTCCCACGATTTCTCTTCTTGAATTGGTTCTTCGATTATCGGTTTAGTAGATGGTTGCCAACTTTGTTCTTCTCTTATGAGCGACTGTGGTGGTTGCCATTCTTGTTTCGGCGGTTGCCACAGTTGTGGTGGCTGTTTCACAGCCTGCGGTTCTTCTTGTTTTGCATCCATTCCAGTTGGTAAAACAATGTCCGGCATAGATGGTTCTTTCGGCTTTGCATGCTCAAACTGGAACTGTTCTTGCACACTTTCGTCTTTTTCTTTTTTCTTCGTTGTTACGCCTGCATCTGGAATGAGCTGTATTTTTTTAAATGCAGCTTGCAATGTTTCTTCGATCAGCTTTAGCAATTCTTGTTCTTTACTAAAACGAACCTCTAACTTCGCTGGATGTACGTTAACGTCAACTAGCATTGGATCCATTTCAATCGATAAGAAGCCAATTGGATACCGGCCGACTGGCAGTAATGTATGGTATCCTTGCTGAATTGCTTTCATTAGTACAAAGTTTCGAACGTAACGACCATTTACGATCGTTGACATATAATTACGAGATGCTCTTGTTACTTCTGGTAATGTTACATAGCCTTTAATTGTAAAGTCTAAAGATTCAGCTTCAATTGGAACAAGCTTCTTCGCAACTTGAATACTGTAAATCGATGCAAGTACTTGCCTTACATCACCGTTACCTGATGTATGAAGCAATTTCTTTTCATTATGAAACAGTTTTAACGATACTTCTGGATGTGACATTGCAATACGATACACGATATCTGTAATATTCCCGAGCTCCGTATGAATGGTTTTCATATATTTAAGACGCGCTGGTGTATTAAAGAATAAGTTTTGTACTGTAATATCTGTTCCTTTTCGGCTCGCAGTTTTCTCTTGTTTTATAATGTCTCCACCTTTAATTATGAGGTGTGTACCAGGCGCATCACCTGTGCTAGTAATTAATTCTAATTCACTAACAGAGGCAATACTCGGCAATGCCTCACCGCGGAAACCGAGTGTTCTTATGCGAAACAGATCGTTTTCATCTTTAATTTTACTCGTCGCATGGCGTTCAAAAGCGACGATACAGTCTTCTTCTGCAATACCATCACCGTTATCAATGATACGAATTTTCGATAACCCAGCTTCTTCTAAGTGGATTTCAATAGATGTACTATTCGCATCGATAGAATTTTCCACAAGTTCTTTTACGACTGAAGCAGGGCGCTCTACTACTTCCCCTGCCGCAATTAAGTTAGAGAGTTGGTCATCGAGTTTGCGAATTTTCCCCATCTACTTACTCATCCTTTCTTTAACTTCTTCTGTAAGCGATACAATTCGTTCATCGCTTCTAAAGGTGTCATATCAAGTAAATCAATTTTTTTAATTTGCGCAAGTACTGCGCTTTCTTTTTGATCAAGCACAGGCTTGTCTTGTTTTTTTGAAGATTGGTCTCCTCCAAAGAAAGATAGTTGTGACTCTTCTTCAGTCTCTTCTTTCTTTTCTTGTATTTCTGCCGGTTCTTCTTTTACAACTACAGGTTCTGGAACAACTTCTTGTACCTTTACTTCTACACGCTTTGGAATAATAATTTCTTCCTGTCCTTCTAGTTGTGCTAACACTTCTTTCGCGCGGGCGATTAAGCTATCTGGAAGCTCTGCAAGTTGCGCAACGTGAATTCCGTAACTTTTATCAGCTGCTCCATCTTGAATTTTATGAAGGAATACTACTTTTCCATTCTCTTCAATTGCTGAAACGTGTACATTTTTCAGTTGATCTAAACTCTCTTCTAACACAGTCAATTCGTGATAATGCGTAGAGAATAACGTTTTTGCACCAATTTGGTCATGAATATGTTCAATGATTGCTTGTGCAAGTGCCATGCCATCATACGTAGATGTACCTCGTCCAATTTCATCGAATAAAATTAAACTTCTTTCTGATGCGTTTGCAATTGCATTTTTCGCTTCTAACATTTCGACCATAAATGTACTTTGACCTGATATTAAATCATCCGCTGCACCAATTCTCGTAAAGATTTGATCAAATACAGGTAATACTGCTTCTGTTGCTGGTACGAAACAACCAATTTGTGACATAACCGTTACAAGTGCTAACTGTCTCATATACGTACTTTTACCAGACATGTTCGGTCCTGTAATTAAAAAGACATCCATCTTCTCTGGCATAATACAGTCATTCGGTACATACAATTTCCCGTTCAATACTTTTTCAACGACAGGATGACGACCATCTTTAATAAAGATTTCACGCTTCGTTGCTAGTACAGGTTTTACAAACTGTTCTTCTTCACTAACTGTCGCAAAACTTTGCAGTACGTCTAATTCACTAATTACTTTTGCTAAATGTTGTAATTTCGGAATAAATACTTTTACTTCTTCACGAAGCGCTGTAAATAAATCGTATTCTAGTTGTACAATTTTTTCTTCTGCTTCTAAAATTAACGTTTCTTTTTCTTTCAGTTCATCTGTAATGAAACGTTCAGCATTAGCAAGCGTTTGTTTTCGTTCGTAGCGGCCTTCTGGAAGTGCTGCAAGATTCGCCTTCGTCACTTCAATGTAGTAGCCGAAAATACGGTTGTACCCGATTTTTAACGATTTAACTCCTGTAATATCACGCTCTCGTTTTTCAAGCTCAGCGATCCACGTTTTTCCGTTTTTACTAACGTAACGATATTGATCAAGCTTGTCATTATAACCGTCTTTAATAATATCTCCATCTTTAATAGAAAGCGGTGGGTTTTCTTGAATACTTCTTCCTAGTAATTCAGTTAAGCTCTCACATGGATCCGCTCCTTGAATTAACCTTGCTGCATAAGCATTATCTAACAAACTAATCGCTTCTAAAATAGCTGGCACTTGAAGTAAAGATCGTCTTAACTGTAATAAGTCCCTTGCATTGACATTACCAAATGCAACTTTTCCTGCTAAACGTTCTAAATCATATACTTCTTTTAATTTTTCTTTTAAATCTTCACGTAAGAAGTAATCATTTACAAATGTTTCAACCATTTCTAAACGCTCTTCAACTTTTTCTTTCTGAATAAGTGGACGTTCCATCCACTGTTTTAACATACGACCACCCATAGCTGTTTTTGTTTTATCCAATAGCCATAATAATGATCCTGTTTTTTCTTTCGTTCGAAGTGTTTCCGTCAGCTCTAAATTTCGCTTTGAATGCACATCAATTTTCATAAATTGATTCGTATAATAAATTTCTACAGGTTGTAAATGATCTAATGAACGTTTTTGTGTTCTTATCACATAGTTAAATAAGCGTCCAATTGCTTTAATTAACTTTGCTTGCGAAACATTTTTCACAAGATGTTCTAATCCTTCAGGAATTGCCGTTGCATCTTCATATGAAATTGTCATTTTTAACGTTTCAGTTAATTTATTTAATTCATCTTTAGAAAATGAAGAATCTACAACAATTTCTTTCGAACCAGTTGCATACACTTCCAATAAAATATCTTCTACTGAACCAGTCAATAACGTTACTGTATTTTGTCCAGTCGTTAAATCATTACAAGCTAAAGCATATGATCCATCTTCAAAATATGTTAATGCGGCTAAGAAGTTGTTTTCTTTCTCATCAATTGTACGCCCTTCCATCATCGTTCCTGGCGTAATTAGTTGTACTACTTCACGGCGCACTACACCTTTAGCTGTTTTTGGATCTTCCACTTGCTCACAAACAGCAACTTTATATCCTTTTTCAACAAGTTGTTCAATATAGTTTTTAGCTGCATGATGGGGTACACCGCACATCGGTATACGATCACTACTGCCACCATCTCGGCTCGTTAATGTAATCTCAAGCTCATGAGCTGCTTTAACGGCATCTTCAAAGAACATTTCATAAAAATCGCCTAATCGGAAAAATAAAAAGGCATCTTGATAGTCTGCCTTAACCTTTAAATATTGCTGTATCATAGGGGTATATTGCGTCATACTTTTCCTCCATAATTCTTACATAGTAATCAATTTTCATATATGTCACATTTCACGGACATCCATATCTCCTATTTCAGGAGTCTATCTTCATTATAACATATTTCATAAAGAATCATGTTCATTCAGCGCCACTTATGTAAAGTAAAAAGCTAGGAAGAACTTCTCCCTAGCTTTCTATTACTCTTCTTCTGCATCAACGATAAAGTTCGGATCTAATTCTTCAAATTCATCATCAGCAATTTGGAAATCATCATCTGATTCTACGCAGCCTTCAGGATTTACACTTACACAAATTTTCGTTTCTCCAACTACTTCTGTTACAAATTCACGTTCTACAGTTACAACAATTTTATTACCGTTTGGTGATACAAGCGCTTCTAAACAATTTGGTGGCTGAATAACACGAGCAATAATTTCTAAATCGTCACCAGAAAAGTTTTTATCACGATAACCAATGCTTACTTCGTCCGTGTAGTTCACGCGTTCTGTTACAACTTCAGTCTTTGTATTTCCATCAAATGAATACCAAGTGTTCACATCATAGAAACCTTCAATTTCCACATGCTTCCCATTCTTTCTTGCTTCGTACGAGTGGTTAATTACCCAGCACCCTAAAATACTTGTTGGTTCATTATTCGATTCACATGTATGCGTTGACTTTGTATACTTACGTCCTTTTCCAACCACTGCTTTTGTAATAATCTCTCTAAATTCGGACATTCGTAACCCTCCTCAATCACTATTCACTTAATCATATGCGTGACAATAGCGGAATGTGTCATTCTTTTTTTGAGAAGAACTTACGTTTAATCAACTAAAAAAAAGAGATGTCAAAATGACATCTCTTTAACAACCACAATTTCCTTTTTTACTTTCTACCGCTGCGCCAGTTTCACCCTTAAGTACATCGCCACCAGTTGAAATTAATATTTCATCTGTTACGTTGTTAGAAATTGTACTAGCAACTAACTGTAATAAGTCATTTACATATGTTTGTGAAGATTTAAATTCTTGTACAACTGGAATACTGTCTAACTTATCTTGCAATGCATCAATTTCAGCTTCTACCTTTTTTAAAGCTTCCCATTTCCCGTAATGTTGCAAGTTTACTGCTTGTTTTTGCAGTGCTTTAATTTCATCGATTGCGCGCTTTACATTTTCATTTTTATGAATTTGCGCCTCTGCTTTCTTAAAAAAATCAACCTCTTCTGTTTCAGAAATCATTTTTGCTAATTCTTTCGCTTGTTCAACAATGTCATCTTTCGAATATACTTTCATCTATTATTTCACCTCAATCGGCTCTTCAACTAATTCCCCGTTAAGAGACCAAGTTTTTGCTTCCGTTACTTTTACTTTCACAAGCTGACCAATTAAAGATTTTGAAGCAACGAAGTTTACAAGTTTATTCGTACGAGTATAACCTGCAAGTACTTCCGGATTATTTTTACTTTCCCCATCAACTAACACTTCTACAATTTGACCTTTATAACGACTATTCTTTTCAATTGCCAACGTATTTACTAGTGTATTTAAGCGTTGAAGACGTTCTTTCTTTACTTCCATCGGTACATTATCTTTCATTTTTGCAGCTGGTGTACCTTCGCGAGGAGAATAAATAAATGTAAAGGCAGTATCAAATCCTACTTCACGATATAACGACATCGTTTCTTCAAATTGCTCATCTGTTTCATTTGGGAAACCAACGATAATATCTGTTGTTAATACTGCATCTGGAATTGCTTCTTTAATTTTTCTTACAAGTTCTAAATAATGCTCACGCGAATATTTACGCGCCATAATTTTCAACATATCTGTACTTCCAGATTGAACTGGTAAATGGATATGTTCTACTAGGTTGCCACCTTTGCCAAGTACTTCAATTAAGTGATCATCGAAATCACGTGGATGGCTCGTTGTAAAACGAATACGGGCTATATCAACTTTACGAAGTTCGTCCATTAAATCACCAAGACCGTATTTTACATCTTCAAAATCTTTACCATATGCATTTACGTTCTGTCCAAGTAATGTAATTTCTTTATAACCATTCGCAGCTAAGTGACGAATCTCTTGGATAATATCTTCTGGACGTCTACTTCGCTCTTTTCCTCGTGTATACGGTACAATACAATACGTACAGAACTTATCACAGCCATACATAATATTTACCCAAGCTTTAATATCACCACGGCGTACTTTCGGAAGGTTTTCAATTACGTCGCCTTCCTTTGACCAAACTTCAACTACCGTTTCCTTCGAGAACATCGCATCTTTTAGAATGTACGGTAATCTATGAATATTATGCGTTCCAAACACCATATCTACATGCTGATTTTTTTGCATAATTTTATTTACAACAGATTCTTCTTGAGACATACAACCACATACACCAATTAAAAGGTCCGGATTTCTTCGTTTTAGTGACTTTAAATGGCCTAGTTCACCAAACACTTTATTTTCAGCATTTTCACGAATGGCACAAGTGTTTAATAAAACTACATCTGCATCCTCAGTTGAAAAAGTTGGTTCATATCCAAGTGTTGTGAAAATACCTGCCATTACTTCCGTATCATGCTCATTCATTTGACAACCATATGTACGAATATAGAACTTTCGGCCTGTACCAAAATTGCGAAACTCTTCAGGTAAGCCAAAATCCCGTTCAATTTTAACTTCTTCTTTCCCGCGCTTTTTCGCATCCTTTAAGGAAGGTGGTTGATATACACTTTCAAAGTATTTACTATAATCTTTCTCTTCTTTTTTCGTAGAGGAATTTGCTTGTTGACTTGCTAATCGTTGTTGCTCGTTCATCGGTAATCTCCTTTCACCCTTAACTATACACACTCTATAGTCCATTTTAATGCGCTTAGACTCACCTCAAAAATGGTTAGATAGCTTGGAGATAACTTGTCCTTTGAAACTTGAGTAATCAATCTAATCATTCATAAGAATGAAGTCTTCCCCACGCAAATAGACATTCCCTTTTTATCATTTCTTGTTGTCCTACCCAAAAGCATATTGCTTTATCCCTATAAACATTACCATAGTATGACGTGTTTCGCCAATTTTAACAATTCAGAGGCCCTTTATTATCTTACATTTCATAAGCAATGAACTAGCCATTTTCATACAACGATTTACATATTATTTTACCATTCTGAATTTTCTAAGTAAATAAAACTACCCTATATTTTTTGCACATAAAAAAGGTTGCCAAATCGGCAACCTCCTCTTCTTACATTACATAAATTCAGCAACAAGCTCATCAAACATTTTCTGATCCATATTTAAATCAGATTTCACTAAAGGCTCTTCACTATAGCCTTTAACAAGTTCTTGATATGATGGTTGCTTAGTATTTTGATAAATTAAACCTGTTACTAAACCGTTATTTTCCATTAACGTTTGCATAGCCATCATGCGATTAGATGGATCATATCCCTCTACTGTGCTTAGTTTCGTTAAATTCTCTTTAAACCAATCGTAAGTATTTACTTTATTGTAAGTAACACATGGGCTAAATACGTTAATTAATGAAAATCCTTTATGGTTAATACCAGCTTCAATAATTTGTGTTAATTCTTTTAAATCACTCGAAAAGCTTTGCGCCACAAATGTCGCACCAGCTGTTAAAGCCATTTCCATTACATTTAGTGATGGTTCAATTGAACCTTGTGGTGTGCTTTTCGTTTTAAATCCAGCTTCACTACGTGGTGAAGTTTGCCCTTTTGTTAATCCGTAAATTTGGTTATCCATTACGATGTACGTAATGTCGATATTACGACGAATAGAATGGATTGTATGTCCCATACCAATCGCAAATCCATCACCGTCACCACCTGAAGCGATCACTGTTAAATCACGATTTGCCATTTTCACACCTTGTGCAATCGGAAGGGCACGACCATGAATACTATGCACACCATATGAATTAATATAACCTGAAATACGGCCTGAACAGCCGATACCAGAAATAACAGCAAGTTCATCTGGATTTAAGCCAACGTTAGCTGCTGCACGTTGAATTGCAGCTTGCACTGAGAAGTCTCCGCAACCTGGGCACCAGTTTGGCTTTACACTGTTACGAAAGTCCTTAAATGTTGCCATTTAATACAACCCCTTTTTTGCATTCGTTGTAAATCTCTTTCGGCAAGAATGGGTTTCCATCATATTTTAAAAGACTAGAAATTTTCTCACCATTACCAAGATTCATTTTCATAATGTTAGCAAGTTGACCTGTTGCATTGTTTTCTACTACTACAACACGCTTCGCCTTTTTCACAAGTGGATCGATTTCAGCTGTTGGGAACGGGTGAATTAAACGCACATGAGCATGGTTTACTTTCATACCCTCTTGTTCTAAACGCGTCATTGCCTCTTCGATCGCACCACGAGTTGAGTTAAATCCAACAAGCAATACATCTGCTTCTTCATGCTTAACATTTTTATAAACAGGGGTATTAAACTTCAAGTTCTCCATTTTACGGAAACGTTTGTCCATTTGATCTTTACGGTTTATTGCTGATTCCGATGGCTTTCCAGTTTCATCATGTTCTACACCTGTAACATGGTGAACACCATTTTTCATACCAGGTAAAACACGCGGCGAAACGCCGTCTTCAGTTACTTCATAACGCTTGAAGTATGCTTTATTTTCACGTTCTGGTAATTCTGCTTCTAAATCAAGCTTACCACGACGGATTTCCACTTTATCTAATTTAAGTGGTTCTACTGTTTGTTTTCCTAACGAAAGCTGTAAATCTGTTAAGAAAATAACAGGAACTTGATATTCTTCAGATAAGTTAAATGCTTCTACAATGTCATAGAAAGCTTCTTCAACTGTACTTGGCGCCATTACGATTTTTGGAATTTCACCATGCGTACCGTAAATCATCGCCATTAAGTCAGACTGTTCTTGTTTCGTTGGTAATCCCGTACTTGGACCACCACGTTGTGTATCAACAATTACTAATGGGGTTTCTGTAATACCTGCTAAACCGATTGCTTCCATCATTAATGACAGACCAGGACCAGCAGATGCAGTTAATGTACGAACACCAGCATAGTTTGCGCCGATTGCCATTGTACAAGCTGCAATTTCATCCTCAGTTTGGATTACTGTTCCGCCGACTTTCGGTAATTTTTTAATTAAGTATTCCATAATTTCTGATGCAGGTGTGATTGGGTATGCTGACATAAAACGAGCACCACCAGCTACCGCACCAAATGCGATTGCATCGTTTCCAATCATAAACATGCGTTTTTTACCATCAGCTTTTTCAAGCTGCATCATGTTTACTTTCTCACCTAGTAATTCTTTCATATATTGAGAGCCACGTTTAATTGCGTCCATATTCTTTTGAACGACTTGCTCTCCTTTACGACCAAAGATTTCTTCAACAACATCTAAATAAGCTGTTTCGTCTAATCCTAATACTGCACTTGATGCTCCAACAGCAACCATGTTTTTCATTAACGATGTGCCTAATTCTGAAGCAATATCTGTAAACGGTATCACATATAGATTTACATCTGTATTGTCGGGTATTGTTGGATTAAATTTCGCATCCGCAACTACAATTCCACCTGGACGTAGTTCGTGGAAGTTAAAATCAATTGTTTCTTGGTCAAAAGCAATTAAAATATCTAAATCATCTGAGATCGCGCGTACTTCTGTTGTACTTACACGAATTTTATTATTTGTATGGCCGCCTTTTATACGTGATGAGAAGTGGCGGTAACCGTATAGGTAATATCCTAATCGGTTTAATGCAATACAGAAGATTTCTCCTGTACTTTCAATTCCTTCACCTTGTTGGCCTCCAACTTTCCATGAAAGTTGACTAATCATCTCCTACACCCCTTTTGGCTGCATTCATTGTAGTGTATTTTTTTACAGTAATAGTTTAGCATTTTTTATGCAAATAAACTACAACGGACGCAAATTATGCCTCTTCTGATTTCCCTGAATCTTTAGTATAAAGCTATTTTGTTTTTCATTCTAGTATTAGGTCTTAAAAAAAGCAATAAAATCAAATGAATTAATTTTAATTTTTCTGAATTTTAAACCACAAACTTAAAAACTCATATGTTCAACAAAATTATCATATAAAAATCTTTCTACAGTAGATGCAGCATAGTATTTATAAAGCTCATTCATGACATTTTCATAATCTCCATAGGCAGATACATTGACAACCGTATCTACAATCCCATCAAAATCTGAACCAAACCCTATATTGTTTTCTCCACCTAGCGAGCAAATATATTCGATATGTTTTATGATATCAGTTATATTTACTTGCCTTTCACTTGTTAGAAACTGCGGTACAAAAGTGACACCGATCATGCCATTTTTCTTTATAAGAGCTTTAAGTTGTTCATCGTTTAAATTACGTGGGTGCTCGCAAAGTTTCATACAATTTGAGTGGGAAGCAATAGGATTTTTTGCAATCTCTATAACATCCCAAAAACTTCTTTCATTTAGATGAGACACATCAGTCCATACATGTAGCGCATTCAGTTCTTGTACAACCTGTTTACCAAAATTCGTTAAACCCGCCCCACGTGTCTCTAGCGCACCATCAGCTAAGAAATTGGCATAATTCCATGTTAGTCCAAAAGAACGTACTCCTAGGCGATACAACAACCGTAATTTCATTGCTTCTTTTCCAATTGCTTCGCATCCTTCTAGTGTTAATATCGCTCCAACCTCGTCCTGTTTTAACATGTTAATATCATCTTTTGTCTGAATAAACTTTACACCTGGTAGGGATAAAATTTCATTATAAAAAATATCTACCATTTGTAATGCTGCTTCAAATCGGTTTTCATATGCCACTGTTTCTGGTACATATATAGCAAAACATTGTATACTTCCTTTTCTTCTCTTTAACTGTTCAAATGTAATATGTAATTGTGAATCATCGTTAAAATTCCTTTTCCCTTGTGCACTCCATAACTGAAGAAGCACGTCACAATGAGCATCAAAAATTTTCATTTTCATTCCTCCATTATAAAAACAACCTGTTTGCATACTGCAAACAGGTTGTTTAAAACTTAACGAGGTTCTACAATTAATTTTATTGCTGTACGCTCTTCGCCATCAATCATAATATCTGTAAACGCTGGGATACAAATCAGGTCCAAACCACTAGGCGCTACAAATCCTCTTGCGATTGCTACTGCCTTTACCGCTTGGTTCAATGCACCTGCACCAATAGCTTGAATTTCTGCTGTTCCGCGTTCGCGAATAACACCTGCAAGTGCACCAGCTACAGAATTAGGGACCGACGTTGCTTTAACTTTTAATATTTCCATTCCGCGTTTCCTCCTCGTTTCTTTAAAAAGTATTAGCAATTATTTCACTTTAACTTATATTCACGAGGAATGGCGCGTATTCCTGCTAAATTTTCGTAATTTTTCTAAAAAATTAAAATATAATAACTTATCTAAAATTTAACGGAAATTTACTCAAAAAATGGTTGATCGTCATTAATTAAAATACGCTCAATTTTCTTTGCTTTTCCTGTATTTGGATCCACATCAATTAACACTGCACTTAATTGCGTTCTACCACTTGTTACTTCAAATCGTACTGGTAAGTTCGTTAAAAACTTCTTCAATACCGCTTCTCGGTCCATACCTAATATTCCATCATATGGCCCTGTCATCCCAACATCTGTAATATATGCCGTTCCGCTTGGTAAAATACGGTTATCCGCTGTAGGGACATGCGTATGCGTACCTACTACTGCTGTAGCACGTCCATCTACATACCAACCTAGCGCTTGTTTTTCACTTGTAGTCTCCGCATGGAAATCAACAAAGATAATATTCGTACGTTTTTTCGCAATATTAATTAATTCATCCACTTTACGGAATGGACAATCAATCGGAGGAAGGAAAGTACGTCCTTGTAAGTTAATAACTGCAACTTCTGTTCCATTACAGTTCACAAAGATAAGTCCTTTTCCTGGAGTTCCTTCTGGGAAGTTAGCTGGTCTTGCAAGATATTTTGCATCATCGATGAATTCAAATACTTCACGATTATCCCAAGCATGGTTTCCAAGTGTAACTGCTTGCGCCCCACACTCTAAAAAGTTTCGATATATTTTTTCTGTAATCCCACGGCCACCTGCTGCGTTTTCTCCATTAATGATTGTTACTGTAGGTGTATATTTTTTCTTTAATGCCGGTACGTATTGTTGAATCATACCTCTACCAGGAGATCCTACTACATCCCCAACAAATAATATTCTCATATGTCTTACCCTTTCTATGTACTGCATTTTTTATTGCTATAGCATTAAGGAAATTCCTTATAATATGTTTATTATAAGTTTGTTTCACTTTTACGCTATATAACTAACTGTCTTTATTTTATCCAATTCCAACACAAAAAAATAAAGTGGTGTTTCACCACTTTATTTTGCGTATTCCACTGCACGTGTTTCACGAATAACAGTTACTTTAATATGTCCTGGGTAATCCAGTTCATTTTCAATACGTTTTCGGATATCACGAGCTAAACGATGAGCTTCTAAATCATCGATTGTATCTGGTTTTACCAAAATACGAACTTCACGTCCTGCTTGAATTGCAAATGATTTTTCAACGCCTTCATAAGACTCTGAAATCTCTTCTAACTTTTCAAGACGACGAATGTAGTTTTCAAGCGTTTCACTACGAGCTCCCGGTCTTGCAGCTGATAAAGCATCTGCTGCTGCAACTAAAACTGCAATGATAGAAGTTGGTTCTGTGTCACCATGGTGAGATGCGATACTGTTTATAACTACAGGATGCTCTTTATATTTCGTTGCGAGTTCAACACCAATTTCAACGTGGCTACCTTCTACTTCATGGTCAATCGCTTTTCCGATATCATGTAATAGACCAGCACGTCTTGCTAGTTTTTCATCCTCGCCAAGCTCTGCTGCCATAAGTCCAGTTAAATATGCAACTTCCATAGAGTGTTTTAAGACGTTTTGTCCATAACTTGTACGGTATTTTAAACGACCTAAAATTTTAATTAAATCTGGGTGTAATCCATGAACACCCACTTCAAACGTTGTTTGCTCTCCGACTTCGCGAATATACTCGTCCACTTCACGTCTTGATTTTTCGACCATCTCTTCAATACGCGCTGGGTGAATACGTCCGTCCTGTACTAGTTTATCAAGAGCGATACGAGCTGTTTCACGACGAATTGGATCGAATCCAGAAAGGATTACCGCCTCTGGTGTATCATCGATAATTAAGTCAATACCCGTTAACGTTTCTAACGTACGAATATTACGACCTTCACGCCCGATAATACGTCCCTTCATTTCGTCATTTGGAAGATTTACAACCGAAACGGTTGTTTCAGCAACATGATCAGCTGCACATCTTTGCATTGCAAGAGATAAAATCTCTTTTGCTTTCTTATCCGCTTCTTCTTTCGCGCGAACTTCACTTTCTTTTACCATAACAGCGATTTCATGAGAAACTTCATTTTCTACTTTACCAAGAATAATTGCTTTCGCTTGTTCGCGTGTCAGATTGGAAATGCGCTCTAATTCTGTTTGTTGCTTTTGAACTAACTCTCCCACTTTGCTTTCCAACTCTTCAATCTGTTGTTGTCTCGCTACAAGAGAATCCTCTTTCTTTTCTAACTGCTGCTCGCGTTTATCGAGCGTTTCGTCTTTACGATCAAGGTTCTCTTCTTTTTGCATTAAACGATTTTCTTGTTTTTGTAATTCGCTTCTACGGTCACGAATTTCTAATTCAGCTTCTGTACGAAGTGTATGAATTTCATCCTTTGCTTCTAAAAGCGCTTCTTTCTTAAGTGCTTCAGCCTCACGATTCGCTTCGTCTAGAATACGTTTCGCTTCATTAGCCGCACCATTAATCTTCGCTTCAGCAATAGACTTTCGAACAAAAAAGCCAACAACTGCACCGACTGTTGTTGCAAGCAAAATGGAGATGAGTATCCAAACTGTACTACTCATGATTTCACCTCCCCTTGCTATGAATGAAAAAAGACTGTCGGCATGTACATTAAATTACAACATACAGCAAAGACCGTCGTCCCGCTTTTTTAAGGGACTTTCTTCATTTCACAATTAAAATGTCATATTATTATTTCGGTAAGTTTTAAACCTTACTCCGAATATTACTTCTCTTCTTGAGAAGAGTATATCGTATATAAGAAAAAATATACATTCTCATTGTATCTATCGTAATTTTCATTGTCAAGCGTTGTCTACTTTTACTTTCTTTACCTTCAGTCCTGAATGTTATCTGAATTTAAAAAATTGATAGCTTATTATCCTGGAAAACCTTAGTAAATACCATTTTATTCCCTTAAAACATATGAATATTCCTCTTTACACATCCCATTTGAGTCAAAAAAATATTTTAACCACTACGATAGATACCCCTTTAATAGAAGGTAAAAAAATAAAAGACACGGGACCCGTGTCTTTTATTTTTTAATCTTGAAGAGTTGAATCTTCCGTGTCTTCCACACCAGAATCTTCACCAATTCCGTGATGATCACGAACAAAGAAGGCAATTTCCTCTCTTAAGTCCGTATTCTCTTTTAAGAATTGCTTCGAATTTTCACGACCTTGTCCTAAACGTTCTTCATTATAAGAATACCAAGCACCGCTCTTTTGAACGATATCAAGCTCAGAAGCCATATCCAAGATTTCACCTTCTCTTGAAATACCTTCTCCGTACATAATATCAACTTCAGCAACACGGAATGGTGGCGCTACTTTATTTTTCACTACTTTTACTTTTGTTTTATTACCAACGATGTCGTTACCTTGCTTTAATTGCTCCGCACGACGCACTTCAAGACGGACAGTTGAATAGAATTTCAACGCACGACCACCTGGAGTTGTTTCTGGGTTTCCGAACATAACCCCAACTTTTTCACGAATTTGGTTAATAAAGATTGCAATTGTTTTTGATTTGTTGATTGCTCCTGAAAGCTTACGAAGTGCTTGTGACATTAAACGTGCTTGTAAACCTACGTGTGAGTCACCCATGTCTCCTTCAATCTCTGCTTTCGGTACAAGAGCTGCTACAGAGTCAATTACGATAATGTCAACCGCACCACTTCGTACAAGTGCTTCTGCGATTTCTAATCCTTGCTCCCCTGTATCAGGCTGTGATAATAGTAATTCATCTATGTTAACGCCTAATTTTTGTGCATATACAGGATCCATTGCGTGCTCCGCATCGATGAATGCTGCTTGTCCACCTTGACGTTGTACTTCTGCAATTGCATGTAATGAAACTGTCGTTTTACCTGAACTTTCAGGTCCGTAAATTTCGATAATACGGCCACGTGGGTATCCGCCTACCCCTAGCGCCACATCAAGTGCTAAAGAACCACTTGAAATTGTAGAAATTCTACGTTCCGCTTGTTCTCCTAATTTCATAATTGAACCTTTACCGAATTGCTTCTCTATTTGTTTTAACGCCATATCTAATGCCGCTTGACGATCACTCATTCAAAATTCCTCCTTAACTGAATTGCTAATCTTATTATACCTATTTTCAATTCAATTTGCCAACAAAAATCGAACATTTATTCGATTTTTTTATTTTCCATCACACAAATACGGAATTTAACTATAAAAAAAGCTAGAAGAAACTTATATCTCTTCTAGCTTTTTATATAAATGATAAAATCCATATTTTGCTGATCGTTCTCTAATTTGTTGACGACTTCCACTTAAATTAAGAGGAAAGACTGCAGTTTGTTCACCTTTAATCGCTAATCCAACAAATACTGTTCCTGGCTCTTTCTGTTCTGAAGCATCTGGCCCTGCTACCCCAGTGAAACTAATTCCGATATCCGCTTTTAATAAATCCTTAACATTTTCAGCAAGATAACGAGCACATTCCTTACTAACTGCACCATCAGTATGCAACACTTCTTCAGGCACACGTAAAACATGTTGCTTCACATCATTATGATAACAAATGACACCGCCCTTAAATACAGAAGAAACACCAGCATTTTCAGTTACTTGATTTCCAAAAAGACCACCTGTTAAACTTTCTGCACATGCTAAAGTTAACCCTTTTCTCTTCAATAACTCGATTGCCTTATAATGCAAAAATTCTTGGTCATATCCGTAGAAAAATTCTCCTACTCTTTCTAAAATCAAATCTTCCACATGTTGAATTAGTTTCTCCGCTTCGCTAACATTTTGATGCTTAGCGGTTAAACGTAATGTCACTTCTCCATCATTTGCTAGCGGGGCAATTGTTGGGTTTGTTTGTCCATCAATTAAATCTTGAACTTTCACCTCTAATTGGGACTCCCCAATACCGAAGAAACGAAGCACACGTGAATAAATGTTTTCTCCTGTTGTAAAATTACGTAAAAAAGGCTCTACGTAACTTACATACATTGGTTTCATTTCTTTTGGCGGCCCTGGTAATAAAATATAAACTTTTCCGTTCTTATTTACCCCCATACCCGGCGCCATACCGTGGTCATTTGCAAATACTGTTGCTCCATTTAAAACGAGCGCTTGCTTTTTATTATTCTCCGTAAATTCACGGCCTGTACGCTTAAAGTAATTACTTATTAAGTCTAATGCCTTTTCATCATACACAAGCTTTTCATCTAAACTAGTCGCTATCGTTTCTTTCGTTAAATCATCTTTTGTCGGTCCTAATCCACCTGTAAAAATAAGGATATCAGCACGTTCTTCCGCAGCTTCAATCGCCTTTTGCAGTCGCTTATTATTATCACCAACAACAGTATGATAGTACACGTTAATTCCAATTGAAGCCAACTTTTCAGATAAAAACTGGGCATTTGTATTTGCAATTTGTCCAAGTAATAATTCAGTTCCAACCGCAATAATCTCAGCATTCATCCCAATTCCCCCATAAACTTCTATTTTGAGTTTACAAAAGCAGCTCTATTTTTCCAGAAATAATCCCATCCTGAAATAACAGTAAAGATTAATGCAATCCATATGAAGATATCCGCAACTGGAATATGGATTAAATTTAAAGGTACATCGTGTAATAAATATGCTGCAATCGCAATAATTTGTGTCCATGTCTTAATTTTCCCTAGCTGATTTGCCGCAACTACTTCCCCTGTTCCAGCAAGTACAAGACGTAAACCTGTTACAGCAAACTCACGACTGATAATTACAATAACAATCCAAGCCGGTACATATCGCATCTCTACCAATGTAATAAGTGCTGCTGAAACCAGTAATTTATCAGCTAACGGATCAAGAAACTTTCCTAAGTTCGTTACAAGATTATACTTCCTTGCGTAATGTCCATCAATCCAATCTGTAGCTGAAGCAACGATAAAGATAAGTGCCCCCACTAAATGTTGAATTGGTAAATCAACATCACCAATTGTGTATGAACCCCAATTAAAGGGCGCTAACATAATTACCATGAAAATTGGAATTAAGAAGATTCTAGATATTGTAATTTTATTTGGTAAATTCACAGCTATTCCTCCATCATATCAAAAACATTTGTTCATTGAAAAAAGTCATCGAAGCGATGACTGTTATTGTGCAGGTTGCCCTATCCCTTGGTTTTTTATCACCAATCTTTGGTGAAGTTCTTTTTCTGGGTCCAATGGGAAAGCAACCACTTGGCCATTCAGTTTAACTTCAACATTCGTTGCATTTCCAATATTAAGTCGTACTTCTTTTAATGTTGATACATCACGTTTTTCTGTTTGACCACCTTGTACTGTAGTGTTTAAAATTTCGTTACCCGCATCATCTTTAACATCTACATAGCTTGTACCCTTCGCTATGATTTCCAATTCTAACGTTTTATTATTATGAATTTCCAAAGTAGATACCTTACCAGTTGTTCCAACTACTTTCACTTCTTGCTGTCCCGTTGGTGGTGCTGGTTGCTCTTCTTTCTTTGGTTCTTCTTTCTTTGGTTCCTCTTTTTTTGGTTCTTCCGCTTTCGCTTCATCTTTCTTCGTATCTAACGGAGAATCTTTTGCTTTTTGAACTTCAATTTTCTCACTTTGAGCACTCGGAACTTTTTCATCATCTTTTCCAGTTAACGCTTGAAACACAAACCAGATTACCACTCCAACTGCGATTACTAACAACGCAACTAAGATTTTCGGCATGTGATCTGCAATTGGCCATGATGAAGATTTTTGCATTGTTTCTTGTGTTTTTTGTCCCGTTGATACTTGTGGAACTTCACGCTTCTCAGATTGTGGTATCGTACTCTGATGTTCTACAAGCAGTTCCTCTCCATTTAATCCAACCGCATCTGCGTATTGTTTAATGAATGCACGCGCATAAAAAGCTCCTGGCAATACATCATAATTGCCTTCTTCAATTGCCACTAAGTGGCGTTTTTGAATTTTTGTAATCTCATGCAGCTGATCAATAGTCAAGCCTTTCGCTTCTCTTGCTTCTTTCAGCTTTTGTCCCAATTCCGTCACTACTAACACCTCAATATTTCTTTAAAAGTCAAACATAGAGAAATTATTTTGCGTACCTTGCTCAATTTCATCTACTAAATTATATTGAATTTCTTCATCATAATCGTTACGCAACTCGATAATATAATCAAAATCATCCAATGTGTATTCTGACTGACTCACAAATACATCAGGATGTTCCACAACTTTCGTTGCAGGCAATCTCATAATTTCACGAACGAGCTGCCAATGTCTTTCGTTAGCACGCTTCGTTGACACAATTCCATCTAGGATGAAAATATTGTCATCGCTATACTCATCTTCAATTAATTGACTGCGAACAGTTTGCTTAATAAGAGTAGATGATACAAATAACCACCTTTTATTTGCACAAACACTTGCAGCAACAATGGATTCTGTTTTTCCGACACGAGGCATTCCGCGTATCCCAATTAGTTTATGGCCTTCTTTTTTCATAATTTCTGCCATAAAGTCTACAAGTAAGCCTAATTCATCACGCACAAATCGAAATGTTTTCTTATCATCTGCATCTCGTTGTATGTACCTACCATGCCTAACCGCTAGCTTATCTCTTAGCTTGGGCGGACGATATTTCGTTACCGTTATGTTATCCATCGTATTTAAAATTGATTCAAGTCTAGAGATTTGCTCTTGATTATCACACATAAGAAGTAACCCACGTCGTGCATTATCTACACCATTAATTGTGACAATATTAATGCCGAGCATACCGATTAACGAAGAAACGTCACCAAGCAAGCCAGGTCGGTTTTTATGTATTTCATATTCAAAATACCATTCAATCATCCAAGATCACTCCCCTTGCTTACTTTACACCTACGTACTATATTATATGATTTCACCTTAATAGGGAAGCTAAATGTATAATCTATCCTGTGTAATTATTATACAAAAAAAGTAGAGAGGAGAATCTCCTCTCTACTTTTACTTATGTTGTACAAACTTAACCATTAAGTTTGCAATGGTATGTTGCTCCTGTTCATCAGCAACTTTCCAAAGCTCAGCTAATAATTTCTCTTGGTCATTGCGTCCTTCTACTTCATTAGCAAGGTAGTCGCCAACACGAAATGCCATATCTGATACCGCACCGCCGTCTAAACCTTTTCCTTGCGCTTGCTCTAAACGATCTCCTAAAAAGCTCTTCCACTGATCAAAATTATCTAATACTGACATAATTAAGCACCTCACTATTGAGTAATAAAATCATGCTTAATTTGTGCAACTATTCATTTTTTATGTAAGAAATTTTTAGCAGTGCCAACCACCATTCACTCCGATGATTTGTCCAGTTATGTAAGATGCTCCTGGTGATACGAGGAATGCAACTGTTTTTGCTACTTCTTCTGGTAACCCTATTCTACCTAATGGTATATCTTCAGCAATTCCCATTTTATCTTCTTCAGAAAAAACACTTAACATTTCCGTTTCAATTGCTCCTGGTGCTACCGCATTCACACGTAATCCACTTAAAGACACTTCTTTCGCCAAAGCTTTCACATATGAATTTTGCGCCCCTTTTACCATTGAATAAAGCACTTCACAAGAAGCCCCTATTTGTCCCCATATAGATGAAACAATTACAATATTACCACTTCTCCTCCCAATCATAGGCGGAAGTGCCATTGAAAGTAATTTATATACGTTCTTCACTTGAAGTTCTACCATATAATCCAATTCATCGTTTGTTACATCTGTTACTAGTCCAAAAATACTCTTCCCAGCTGCATATACAATAACATCAATAGGATGTTCAATTTGTCTCCACAATTGCTCTGCTCCATCACTAGAAGCCAAATTCGCTTGCACAGGGATAACTTCCCCCCATGCTTTCTGCAATTCCAATACCTTTCCTTCACTGTTATTGTAATGAACATAAACTGTATATCCATCTTGAATTAATTGTTTCGAAATAGCAGAGCCAATCCCTCCGCTCCCTCCAGTTACTAACGCATACTTTTTCATAAATTCCCTCTCTTATCTCTACAAGTTCACTTTTCACACAACTAAATAATACCCTCATCTTACAATTTTTCAATGATAAGATGAGGGTATCTTTAAAATGTTATTTTTTCGGTAACACCTGACAAACACTCATTTTTTCTTCTGATAACAATAATTTTGCTACTTCTTGTAAGTCTTGAACGGTTAGCCCTTCTAATACAGTCAATGCATCAAATAGACTAGATTCATTAAACGCATATCGTGTAAATTGATTTGCAATATATTCTGGTGAATTCAACGAGCGTAAAAAACCACCAATTTTCTTTTTCTTCACTCGTTCTAATGCCGCCGCATCTAATTGATCATAATCTGTTTTTAATAAAATATCTTTTAAACGATCTGCCAATTCATCAGGTTGTTTCGTATCACCGCCAACCATTGCAAAACCGAAGTTATTTTCTTCTGTATAGTCATACGAGAATGAATCATCAATAAGCCCTTCATTATATAAAGCTTCGTAATGAACAGAACTTTTTCCAAATAAATAATCTAAAAGTAACGTAAGCGCAATTTCTTGTTTTAAAAGCGCTTGCCCTTTTTCTTTTAAATTAGTCGCTTTAATACCAACTAAACATTTCGGTGTTTGCACAGGCATTGAAATAATTTTTTTCTTTTCATTTACCTCATTTGGTTCCTCTTCAAATGAACGCACAATTTCTGGCTGGTTTTTATAATCTTTTTTTGCTTGATTTTCACGTACTAAATCCATTGTTTTCTCTGGATCAATTGCACCCACAACAAATAATAACATATTGCTCGGATGATAAAATGTTTCATAACATTCATATAATAAATCTTTCGTAATTTTACTAATAGATTCGATTGTCCCTGCAATATCAATTTTAATTGGGTGTTTTACAAACAAGCTATCAATTAACCCAAAGTACAAACGCCAATCTGGGTTATCTTGATACATTTGAATTTCTTGCCCAATAATCCCCTTCTCTTTTTCAACTGTTTTTTCAGAGAAATAAGGCTCTTGCACAAAGTTTAGTAATGTATTTAAATTTTGTTCTACGTTTGAAGTACATGAAAAAAGGTAAGCTGTTCGTGTGAAGGATGTAAAAGCATTTGCCGATGCTCCTTGTTTACTAAACAATTGGAAAGCATCGTGATCTTCTTTTTCAAATAATTTATGCTCAAGAAAATGTGCAATCCCATCAGGTACACGAATCATTTCTTCTTTCCCTAATGGTACAAATGTATTATCTACTGAACCATATTTCGTTGTAAACGTCGCAAATGTTTTATTAAATCCTTGTTTCGGTAAAACATATACATCTAATCCATTAGGAAGTTTTTCATAATAGAGTGTTTCTTTTAATTGCTCATAAATAATTTTCTCCATTTACTCTCCCTCCGTTCCTTGTAAAAAGTAAATTGTATCTAGTTCAATATTTTTAGCAACTTTTACAATTTCTTCTTTTGTAACACTTTCTATACCTGTAAGCCATTCTTTAACTGGACGTGTACGATCTGAAATAATACCATGATATAGCATTTCTACAAATCCACGCGGTGTATCAATCGCCTCTAATATTTGATTTTGGATGACACTTTTTGTTTGATGTATTTCTTCTTCAGAAAACTCTCCGTTTTGCATCGCAAGCATTTGTTCTTTAATAATCTCAACTGCTTTTTCATAATTTTTCGCTTCAATTCCTGACATAACAAATAATAAACCTTTATGACTTTCAAAGCGCGATGCTGCATAGTACGCTAAACTATTTTTTTCACGCACATTTACGAATAACTTCGAATGAGAAAAACCACCAAACAATCCATTGAACAATTGCAATGCAAAATAATCTTCATCTTTATATGTGACAAATGTACGATAACCGATGTGTAATTTACTTTGTTTTAATTCTTGTTTTTCAACAACTTCTTTTTCTTCATTATTTCGTCTATGAAGGAGTACATTTCTTTCTCTCACTGGACGAGCTGAAATAGAAAAATACTTACTTACAAGATCAACGGCGTTTTCTGAAATATCACCAATAATATATAGATCCATCTCATCTTCCGCTAACACCTTTTGATAATATTGATACAGACTTTCATTTGTAATAGAAGCAACACTCTCTTTTTTTCCATTTGCACTTAAACGATACGGTTCTACTTTGCACATTTCTTCAATTAAACGCTCGTTTGCATAACGCATTTTATCGTCATAAGTAGCTTCAATTCTCTGTAACAGTGCTCTTTTTTCACTTTCTACGATAGAAGGTAGGAAACCGTTCCCCTCCGTCGCTGGATGTAACACAATATCCGACAACATAGAAAGCGCTTTTTCAAATAACGGTGGTGCATCATGTAAATATACTTCATTTGCAATGTCTACATAAATGGAGATAATATGGTCTTCCCCTTTTTTACTTACATCTACTGCTAAAGAAGACCCGTATAATTCTTCTAAATATTGACGAAGACGAATTACAGAAGGTAATTTTTCTGTCGCACTTTGCAATACGTATGGCAATAGGGCACGCTCTGTCACCGTCTCCTCATTTAAAGGCGCTTTAAAACGAAATACAAAGGTATTCGTTTTATATTTATCAGTCGGAATAATATGTACGCGCAAACCACCTAACTCATGTAGTTGTTGTTCCATTAGTTTCATTTATAGCCCTCCTTTACGTATATAGGAATATTCCTCTTCAATATACAGTTTTTAGAAATAAAAAATCAACTTTTCTCCCTTATTATGCTTACATATGATTCTTTCTAAAAACTTTAATATGTAAGGAACATAGTAAAATTCCGTATTAAATATATTCTATGTAAAAAAGCCCACACTAATGTGCGAGCTTTTTTATACTTATAAAATACTTATCGTTTTCCTTTTTCATAAGGAGTTCCTAATGCTTTCGGAGCTTCAGAACGACCCACAAAACCAACAAGCGCTAATATTGTGAATACATATGGTAATATCGTTAATAAAACACTTGGAATTTGATCTAATACAGGAATTGTTCCGCCCGTTACACTAAGAGATTGTGCAAAACCAAAGAATAGAGCTGCACCTAGTGCGCCTAGTGGATTCCACTTTCCAAAAATCATAGCAGCTAAAGCTAAGAAACCTTGTCCTGTAATAGTTGCCCCTGAGAAGTTATTAGAAATTGACATTGCAAAAATCGCTCCACCAATTCCAGCAAACACTCCTGAAATACAGACTCCAATATAGCGCATTTTATATACGTTAATCCCCATCGTATCCGCTGCCATTGGGTGTTCACCAACAGCACGTAGACGAAGACCGAACGGTGTTTTATAAATAACATACCAAACAACGAATGCTAAAATAATGGCAATATACGACGTTATTGGTACGTTCGAGAAAAATATTTTCCCTAAAACCGGAATATCCGAAAGGCCTGGAATATCAATCTTTTCAATACGATACTGAATAAAGTCAGTCTGCCCTTTATCAAAAATCTTCTTAATTGCAAATACCGTTAAACCAAGAGATAAGAAGTTAATTGCTACACCACTTACAACTTGATCTGCTCGGAATGTAATAGAAGCTACCGCATGAAGTAATGCAAATAATCCACTACCAATTGCCGCAAATAATAACGCAATCCACGGAGTCATCGTTCCCCAAGTATCACCCATTAATAAGTTTGTAACAACTCCAATAAATGCACCAAATAGCATTAGTCCTTCTAATCCGATATTTACAACACCCGATCGTTCACTAAATACACCACCTAGTGCTGTGAAAATGATAGGTGCCGATGTATATAACGTACCCGTCACAAGAATGGCTAATATATCTAAAAAGCTCATTTATTTCCCCTCCTTGCTCATGCGTGTAAGCGCCCATCTTAACACATAACTACATGCAACAAAGAAGATGATACATGCAATAATTACATTAATAAGCTCTGATGGTACATCTGCCTCAAAGTTCATTTGAGGGGAAGCACTTTTCAAACCACCAAATAATAAAGCTGAAAGGATTATCCCAAACGGATTATTCCCTCCAAGTAATGCTACAGCAATCCCATCAAATCCTACTCCTGTAAACGAAGACATCGCTGTCATACTCTGGAATGTTCCTAATCCTTCCATCGCTCCACCAATCCCCGCAAATGCACCAGCAATTGTCATGGAGAATACTACATTACGAGAAACTTTCATACCTGCATATTGAGAAGCATGCTGATTAAATCCTACCGACTTTAATTCGTAGCCTAAAGTTGTTCGATCTAATAAGAACCACATTAAAATAGCAATTAATATTGCTACAATAATTCCCCAGTGAAGACGCGAACCATCAGTAATAGAAGCAAGCCAGTCTGAAGATAGTGATGCACTCTCTTTAATGTCATACGTTTTATCATTACCTTCATGTAAAAAGCGCTTAATGATGTCATATGTTACATATAATGCGATATAGTTCATCATAATTGTTACAATAACCTCATTAACTTGAAACTTTCCTTTTAAATATCCAGGAATGAAGCCCCAAATTCCTCCTACCAATGCTGCGAATAAAATAGATAATGGAATATGAAGGAAAGCTGGTAGTGAAACTGCATAACCGAACCAAACCGCTGCAAGCCAACCAACTAGCAATTGCCCCTCTACCCCGATATTAAATAAACCTGTACGAAATGCAAACGCCACTGATAAACCAGCAAGAATAAGCGGTATCATTGTACGAAGCGTTTCACCAATCGCACTTGCGCTGCCGAACATCCCTGTCCAAAGTGCACTATAACCCACAATTGGATCATAACCACTAACTAGCATTACAATCGCTCCGACAAGTAAGCCAAAAATAACGGATAGTACTGGGACTAAAATATTTATCGTTCGTTCTGTTAAAAGTTTTTTAGCCATTTGTACCCACCTGCTCCTTCTTTGTTCCTCCAGCCATTAACAATCCAAGCTGTTGTTCATTCGTTTCTTTCGCATCAACTATTGCTACAATTTTCCCTTCATAAATAACAGCAATTCGATCGCTAACATTTAAGATTTCATCTAACTCTAGTGATAAAAGTAATACACCTTTCCCTTTATCCCTTTGCTCTATTAATCTCTTATGAATAAATTCAATTGCTCCTACATCTAAACCACGTGTTGGCTGTGCTGCGATTAATAAATCCGGATCACGGTCTACTTCACGTGCAATAATTGCTTTTTGTTGATTTCCCCCAGATAGAGCGCGTGCTAACGTTTGCTCACTAGGTGTACGTACATCAAACTGTTCAATAAGAGCCTTTGCTTTTTCTGTAATTTTGCTGAAATTTAAAATCCCTTTCTTTGAAAACGGATTCTTATAGTACGTTTGCAGAACTATATTATCTCTAACAGAAAAATCAAGGACGAGTCCGTGTTTATGACGATCTTCTGGAATATGACCAATTCCTTCTTCTGTTATTCTTCTAACAGGCCAATTTGTTATTTCTTTCCCTTTAATTGCAATAGAACCTGACTCAACTTTTCGTAAACCAGTAATTGCTTCTATTAATTCACTTTGTCCGTTTCCATCAATCCCTGCAATCCCAACAATTTCCCCCGCACGAACAGTTAAGTCAAGGCCTTTTACAGCAGGTAGTTGACGTGCATCGTGAACAACAAGGTTTGCAATTGAAAGTACCTCTTCTTTTGGTTTCGCGTCTATTTTTTCTGTTTTAAAATTCACTTGACGTCCGACCATTAATTCTGCAAGTTTATTTTCATCCGTATTTGCAACGTCAACCGTTCCAATTCCTTTTCCTTTACGAATAATCGTACAACGATCGCAAACTTCCATAATTTCTTTCAACTTATGTGTAATAAGAACAATAGATTTTCCTTCTTGCACAAGCTTTTTCATAATTTGAATTAGCTCATGAATTTCTTGCGGTGTTAACACAGCTGTCGGTTCATCAAATATTAAAATTTCTGCACCGCGGTAAAGAGTTTTTAATATCTCAACACGCTGTTGCATACCAACTGAAATATCCTGTATTTTCGCATATGGATCTACAGCTAAACCGTATTGTTCAGACAGTTTTTGAATTTCTTTAGCAGCTTCCTCAACAGCAATTTTCCCTTTTTTCTTCGGTTCATTTCCGAGAATAATATTTTCTGTAACTGTAAAATTATGAACAAGCATAAAGTGCTGATGAACCATTCCAATACCAAGGTCATTTGCCACATTCGGATTGGTAATGTTTACAGACTTTCCTTTAATTTTAATTTCACCTTGTTCTGGTTGGTACAAACCAAATAGTACATTCATCAATGTGGATTTCCCTGCACCATTTTCTCCAAGTAAAGCATGTATCTCACCCTGCTTTACTTGCAGCGTAATATCATCATTCGCTACAATGCCTGGGAATACTTTCGTAATGTTATTCATCTCAATTACGTATTCCATTGTGTTCCTCCTTTTAACAGGGAACATTCCCTATTACACTATTAACTTATTAAGCAATTCGGAAGTTTTATACATACAAAGGTTAGTTCTATGAACTAACCTTTGCTATTTCTCTATTTATTTTTTTAGAGAAGCTTCATATTCTTTATACTCTTTATCTGTAGCTGGTACTTTAATTTCACCGTCTGTAATTTTCTTTTCAAGCTCTTCTACTTTTGTTAAAATTTCAGGGTTAACTTTTTTCACGTTGTCAGTTGTTTTTGCAATACCAACACCGTCATCTTTTAAACCAAACGCTTCTACTTTACCGCCTTTTAACTTACCGTCTTTCGCTTCTTGTGCTACTTTTTCAACAGCGATATCTACACGTTTTACCATTGAAGTTAATGTTACGTTTTCAGGCATACCTTCTTGGTTTTGGTCACGGTCAACACCGATTACCCAAACATTTTCACCTTTTTTCTTACGGTTTTTCGCTTCAGTGAATACACCGTTACCTGTACCACCAGCAGCATGGTAAATTACGTCTACGCCTTGACCGTACATTGCTGATGCAAGAACTGTACCTTTTTCAGGTTTATCGAATGCTTCTGCATATTCAGATACGATTTCAATGTTTGGATTTACTGCTTTTGCACCCGCTTTAAATCCATTTTCGAATTTACTAATTAAATCACTCTTCATCCCACCAACAAATCCTACTTTATTTGATTTTGTTGACATAGCTGCTACCGCACCTACAAGGAATGATCCTTCATGATCTTTAAATGTAATGCTCGTTACGTTTGGTGCATCTACTACAGTATCAACGATTGCAAATTGTTGTTTTGGAGATTCTTTTGCTACTTCTTTAATTGCACCTTCTAATTTATAACCAATTCCGAAAGATAAATCATACTTATCTTTTGAAAATTTCTTTAAGTTTGGAATATAATCCGCTTCTTTTTCAGACTGTAGGTAACGATAATTTGTCTTTTCCTTTAATCCATTATCTTTACCAAACTTTTTTAGTCCTTCCCAAGAAGATTGGTTGAACGATTTGTCATCAACGCCCCCAACATCCGTTACCATACCAACCTTGAAGTCTTTCGTGTCTTTCTTGTCACTGCTTGCCTTATCCGAGTTACCACATGCACCTAAAACTGTACTTGCTACTAATGTTAATGATAATAAAAGACCTGCTTTTTTCTTCATACTAGAAACCCCTCCAAAAATGATATATATTTATTTATTCTTTCGCTGCTGTCCCTTACTTCTTGCTGTCACCTCCCTAAAAAGGAACTTACCTACATACGCTTTCTTAATACGTGGAAGCTAAACTTATCAGCTCTAAAGTAATTGATAGAATATAAGATTGGCTCATCATTTTGATCATAGTGCATTTGTTTTAATACAAGCAGTGCTGTTTCAGGCTCACATTCTAAAATTGGTGAGATTTTAGGGTGATAGCCAATTGGCTCAATGTGAGCAACCGCATATGTTATGCGCTTATGCGTGTTATTATGTATCACCGTTAATAATGATTCCTCATTGTAACCCGATAAATCTGGCAATATTTCTTTTGCAAGTTTATCGATACAATATACAACAGGTTCCCCATCTGCTGTACGCACGCGTTCAATCATCACTGCATTAAAACCATCTTCACTATTAAACTTCTCTTTTTCCTCTTCTGTTAAAGTTGTAGTAGATGATGATAAAAAAATCGTTCCTGGTGTTTTCCCCACACTAGAAATCATATCTGTAATACTAGAAAGTTGTTCTATTCCAGAAGAAAATAATGGCTTTGCATTTACAAATGTCCCTACACCATGTCTACGAATGACAACATTTTCTTCTTCTAAAATACGTAACGCTTCCCTTAAAGTCGCTCTACTTACGCCAAGTTCTTTCGCTAAATCAAACTCTGATGGTAACTTTTGTCGTTCTTTATAAGCCCCATCTTTAATTTTTTCTTTGATGTGATCAATCACCCGTAAATATAGGTGACGACTATCGGATTTTACTGACATAAGACTCCCCCGCATTTCAATTATTCGACCTCTGATGTAAGACTTCTTTTCTCTTTTTTCAACTTACAACATAGTACAAATGACTAACCACTAAAAATAAGCACAATTGTCGAATAAATAATAATAATTTTTTAAAATGAAATTTTCACTCTTTACTGTATAAAAAAAACTTTGCACCATAAACATTCCTCATTTCGAGAAAAAGTTCGGCACAAAGATCCTTTACATCCTTTGTTACACACTTTTCCCCTCATAGTCTAGCAATTCATGGTTGCCAGGTAGAAACTTATGGACCTTATCTCCAAGATTATATGAGGCAGTGATTCTTTTCGAAGTAATCTTACCACTTGCTCTCATACGTGTCAACAAAATCCAACATTTTTCTGTATTAAATATCGAACATTCACATAAAACACACTCAAAGTATTCGTATTCTATAGGGACCTTATAAATGTAAGCCCTTTCTTTATTGCTGAGTATAGTATATAACAAAAACACTATATAAAAAAGCCTAATTGTAAAAACAATTAGGCTTTTTTTAAGAACTTTTTTCTTGTACATCATTAATGAGTACTTCTCTCGGTTTACTACCTTCATATGGACCTACTACACCATTCATTTCCATTGCATCAATTAGACGAGCAGCTCGCGTATAACCTACTCTAAACCTACGTTGTAGCATAGAAACAGATGCTGTTTGCATTTCCACTACAAGTTGAACCGCTTCATCATATAATTCATCTTCTACTTCCTGCTTCGTATCAGGAACATCTTGCGGAATCATATCTTCTTGATATTGTGCTTTTTGCTGTCCAATAACATATTCTACAACTCTCTCAACTTCATCATCTGATAAAAATGCACCTTGTACACGTACAGGTTTCGATGCACCAATTGGTATAAACAGCATGTCGCCACGACCTAGTAGCTTTTCTGCACCACCACCGTCAAGAATTGTACGAGAATCTGTTTGAGAAGATACAGCGAATGCAATACGTGATGGAATATTTGCTTTAATAACACCCGTAATAACGTCAACTGACGGACGTTGCGTTGCAATAATTAAATGAATACCAGCAGCACGAGCCATTTGCGCTAGACGCATAATCGCATCCTCTACATCAGACGAAGCAACCATCATTAAATCTGCTAACTCGTCCACAATTACTACAATATACGGTAATTCGGGTTGTTTCGCTTCTGATTGACTATTATGTTCTTTTATATAATCATTGTATCCTTCAATGTTACGTGTACCACTATGAGCAAATAATTCATAACGACGTTCCATCTCACTCACAACTTTTTTCAATGCTTGCGATGCTTTTTTCGGATCAGTTACAACTGGCGTTAACAAATGAGGCACACCGTTATATACATTTAACTCTACCATTTTCGGGTCAATCATCATTAATTTTACTTCATGCGGTTTTGCACGCATTAAAATACTAACAATAATACCATTAATACATACACTTTTCCCGCTACCTGTCGCACCAGCTACGAGTAAATGGGGCATTTTATTTAAACGGGCTAATACTGCTTCACCTGTAATATCTCGGCCAAGACCAATTAACAACTTCTCTTCCGGATGATTATTAGCCTTAGAATCAAGAACTTCCCTCAGCGTTACCATCGAAACTTCTGAGTTCGGAACTTCGATCCCTACAGCTGATTTCCCGGGAATTGGCGCCTCAATACGAATGTCCTTTGCAGCTAAAGCAAGGGCTAAATCATCACTTAAACTGACAATTTTGCTTACCTTTACCCCCATATCAGGATACACTTCATATTTTGTAACTGCAGGACCTCTATGCACTTTGGTTACTTTCGCTTTCACTCCGAAACTTTGGAATGTACGTTCTAATTTACGAGCATTCTCATAAATTTCCGCGTTTTCATTTGTAACTTGCTTATTCTTTGGAAATTTTAATATATCAAGTGAAGGAAGCTTGTAATCTTTATTTTCTACATTTGAAAATTGCATAGGAGGTGCTTGCGCTTCACTCTCTAACGATTCAACAATTTTTTCTCCACGCTTTTTCTTTGATTCTTCAATTGGTGGAGTCTCTTCAATAAACGGTGAAGTGATCAAATCTTCTTGCTCTACTTCAATTCGTTTACCCTCTTCTTCATTTACAGGATAATTCTCAGTGAAATTTGAAATAATTGGCGGATCAATTTGGATTTCTTCCATCGGCTCAATAACTTCTTCTTGTTCTGCAGCACGTTTGCTTCTTGTACTTCTTGTTGTTTTTTTCTTTTCTGTTTGTTCAGCCGTTCTTTTGGATCTCCAATCTTTATAATCCCCTTGTATCACTTGAAATTGACTTCTAAGAATTCTACCAACTGGAGCTAACACTTCTCCAATATGTTTATTTGTTATACAGAGTACCCCGAGAATAACTAAAATAATTCCAATGATATAGGCTCCTACTTCGTCGAATAGGAAGTAACATGTCGCGAACATAAGCGCACCAAACATACCACCACCTAAATGAACGCTATCTGGCCCTTTTTTCATTTCAAGAAAGAAGTTATCTTTCGTACTCACAATAACAGAAGTATTTTGCACTGCTCCATCTTTTGTAAGAAGGTTAAATAATGTAATATGACTAAACATTAATATTGCCAATACAATTAAATAAAATCCAATTAACCGTTTATTTAAAAGGTTCGGCCATCCGCGTTTTATAACAAAGGAAACCGATAAAGCTATTACACCTAACACACCAATTATGTACCACTCACCAAAGAAGAAGCGAAAAAATAACACAAACGATTTCCCTACAACGCCTAGCTGTAAAATCGTAATGATCGAAAGTGCAAAAAGAGTTAAACCGACGATTTCATAATACAAAGTTGGCTTTATCGTACGTCTTGCCTTTGCCTTCGTCCCTCTTTGCTTTTGTTTTGCCATTTCTTCACCTCGTGTTCTACATATAAGTAAAGCTCTCCTAAAAACGCTCTATTTATATGTCTGTTTTCTCTATTTTTCAGGTCTTTATATCTTCTATTTTTACACTTCTTGTAAAATGCTAAATAAACAGAAGAAAGCAGCCTACTCATGGCTGCTCAACCGTCTTGTTTTTTATATTATACCATAGCTTCTAAACAAAATCCTTCTTTTTGCTAAAAGGTTATTTTCTGACCTGGCTCAAACTCTAAATAGTGAAGTGGGTCCGTACTTAGCACACGTACAATAGAATAACACCCATGTTCCTCTTCAGAAACCATTAATTCCACACCATTTATATTTACAACTTTTTGACTTTCACATTGTGAATAATCGGCCGGATACACAAGTTGCTCTGGCATAATTGTATATAAAATCATTGTAACATTGTCCCTTCTGCACTACCTTCCGCGCGAACATCGATTAATTCGTTTAATTTTCGAATTGCATTTCCAATACCACCAACATCATCTATAAGACCGTACTTTACTGCATCCCCACCAATTACATTCGTCCCAATATCTCGCGTTAAATTTCCTTTCGCAAACATAAGCTCTTTAAAACGATCTTCTGTTACTTTCGAGTGCTTCGTCACAAAACGAATGACTCTTTCTTGCATCTTATCCAAATACTCAAATGTTTGTGGCACACCTATGACAAGACCTGTTAAACGAATCGGATGAATTGTCATCGTCGCAGTTTCCGCAATAAACGAATAGTCAGTAGAAACAGCAATCGGTACACCAATGGAATGTCCCCCACCTAAAACTAAAGATACTGTTGGCTTTGAAAGTGAAGCTACCATTTCAGAAATTGCTAGTCCAGCTTCAACGTCACCTCCAACCGTATTTAATATTAACAGCAAACCTTCAATTTTTGGATTTTGTTCAATCGCAACAATTTGCGGAATGATATGCTCGTATTTTGTTGTTTTATTTTGCGGCGGTAATTGAACATGACCTTCCACTTGTCCGATAATCGTTAAACAATGAATACGTGATTCATTCATCTGTGGTACATTTGTCTGTCCAAGCTGTTGAATTTTTTCTACTATCGAAGCCTCTTTTCCAGCTTCTTTTGGCTCAGCTTCTTTTTCTTCATTTGTATATCGATCACGTTCTGTCATTTCGCATCCCCTTTCACTCGTATATAACTATTATTTCTTAAGTTATAAATTTCATTCGATAGGGTTAAAAAGAAAAAAAGATCACCCATAAGGGTGATCTTTTTTATACTTCCATAATAATCGGTAAAATCATAGGTTTTCTCTTTGTCTCTTCGTACAAGAACTGTCCTAATAATTCACGAATATTTTGTTTTAACATTGACCATTCAATCGAATATTCTTTAATTGACTGCTCAACAATCATACGTACAATCTCTGTAGATCGTTCAATTAACGCTTCTGATTCACGAACATATACGAAACCACGTGAAATGATTTCTGGACCAGAGATAATTTTCTTTTCATCTTTACCAAGTGTTACAACAACTACTAATATTCCATCTTGAGATAACATCTTTCTATCTCGAAGAACGATATTACCAACGTCACCTACACCTAATCCATCAATTAAAACATTACCAGCTTGTACTTTACCGACTAAGTTCGCTTCATCGTCACCAAAAGCAATTACATCACCTTTTTCTACGATAAAGATATTTTCTCTTGTAATACCTACATCTTCAGCTAAATACGCATGTGCTTTTTGCATACGAAACTCACCATGTACGGGTACAAAGTACTTCGGTTTCATTAAATTTAACATTAATTTTAATTCTTCTTGGCTACCGTGACCTGAAACGTGAACTTTTCTTTCGCCGTAATAAACAACTTCAGCTCCAGCTCTAAATAACAAATCAATAATTTTTGATACAGATATTTCATTACCCGGAATTGGCGAAGCAGCAATGATAACAGTATCACCTTTACGAATTGAAATTTGTTTATGTGCTTGTTTTGCCATTCTAGATAGAGCAGCCATCGGTTCACCTTGACTACCTGTCGTTAAAATAGCTACCTTTTTCTCTGGGAAGTTGTCTACTTCTTGTAATGAAATAACCATACCTTCTGGAACATCTAAATAACCAAGACGTCTTGCAATGTCTACTACTTTCACCATACTACGTCCTACTACCGCTACTTTTCGCCCTGTTTCGGCAGCTGCATCAAATACTTGTTGAATACGATGTACATTCGATGCAAATGAAGCAACGATAATACGACCTTCTGCACCGTAGAACACTTTAGAAATTTCTACACCAACTTCTTTTTCTGAACCTGTATACCCTGGACGCTCTGCATTTGTACTATCAGATAATAGGCAAAGTACACCTTCATTTCCGATTTGCGCCATTTTCCCAAGATCTGCTCCACTATTTCCAATTGGAGTTTGATCGAATTTAAAGTCTCCCGTATATACGATTGCACCTTTTGATGTATGGAAACAAACGCCAACAGAATCCGGAATACTATGTGTCGTTCCGAAGAATGACACTGTTGTAGTGTTAAACTCTACTGTTGAATTTGAATCGATTGTTTTTAGGTCTACACGGCCTAACATGCCCGCTTCACCAAGTTTTTCTTGTATAAGTCCTACTGTTAATTTCGTTGCATAGACTGGAATAGATAATTTACGAAGCACATACACAATTCCACCAATATGATCTTCATGACCGTGAGTAATAAATAAACCTTTTACTCGCTCTTGATTTTCCACTAAATATGTAATATCAGGAATAACGATATCAATTCCAAACATTTCATCTCCCGGGAACATTAACCCCGCATCTACGATAAAGATTTCAGAATCAATTTCAACACAGTACATGTTTTTCCCGATTTCACCTACTCCACCAAGAGCAAATACTTTAACAGACTCATTCTCTTTTCTCTTCATGTTGTTGCCTGGTTTAAAAATCTTGCAAACACTGATTTCACTAAAATTGCAGAGACACCAGGGGAAACTCTACAACCACCATATTTTCACCGTCCAAGACGAATGTCCTTACCGTTATGCGATATCATGTCCTTGTTTATTTTTTAAACCAGGTTTCACCTCTCTTTCATTATATAAATCAAATATCTTATTCGATATGATATGAAAATTTAATTAAATTATAATTTTTCCCAATTTTGCTAAGCATACCCGTACTAAGCTACTTAGCCATATTATACCTGATACAAGAAATAGAACACAAGTTAAATCGTGCGAAAGAAAGAGGAAAAGAACGGAATGACAACAAAAGTATCGAACGTATTTCCTTTATATTTACTCCGATTTTATACTCCATATTATTTTGAAGAACTAGCCATACATACGCTAAATTCATTTCATAATAGGGAGTTTCAAGATTTATTTTTCTAGAATCCAACAAAAACACTTACAAAATGGAGTTTTTTTATGAATTACGTCACATTTGAGGGGATTTCTCTAAAAACAGACACCGTAGTTTATTACGTTTATGCCATAATATCTATCATTTTTTGACTCAGTTAAAGGGGTACGATTATTTTCTTATACACATAATGAAGAAGCGATTAATATTCTTATAAGAACACATATAAGTAAGAAAAAGAGGAAAAGATTTGCATATAATAAAAAATGACCTAGTCCTACACTAGGTCATTTTTTATTAACGAGGGATAGATTGCATTACAGATTGTAACGTTACTCTTTCTTCTTCTGTTAATGGAAGAAGTGGTAAACGTACAGAACCTACATCTAATCCAACCATTTGTAACGCTGTTTTTACTGGAGTTGGACTTGGCGCCATAAATAATGAATCAGTTACTCTTACAAGTAATTGATGTAATTTTTGTGCCTTCTTAAATTCTCCTGCTTGAAATGCTGTAATCATTTCTTGCATTTCGTTTCCGATAACATGAGAGGCTACCGAAACGATACCTTTCGCTCCAACTGCCATAGCCGGTAACGTTAAACCGTCATCACCGCTGTATACCGCAAAGTCGTCCGCTGTTTTTTCAATGATTTCTGTCATTGTCAACACATCGCCGCCGGCATCTTTAATAGCAACAATGTTTTCTATTTCTGATAAACGAACAACTGTATCAACGGAGATTTGTACAATAGATCGTCCTGGAACGTTATATAGCATAACCGGAAGCGGCGTACTTTCAGCAATTGCTTTAAAATGCTGATACATTCCTTCTTGACTCGGCTTATTATAATACGGTGCTACTAGCATTACTGCATCCACACCAACTTCTGTTGCCTTTTTAGTTAAGTCAATAGAAGCATGCGTATTATTGCTACCTGTTCCAGCGATTACGGGCACTCTTTTATCGACAACAGATACGACATGGCGATATAACGCTACCTTCTCTTCTGAAGTTAATGTAGGAGATTCTCCTGTCGTTCCTCCTACCACGATTGCTGTTGTACCGTTATCAATTAAATAATTTACCAATTTCGTTGTCTTTGCAAAATCGATATTCCCGTTTATATCAAACGGTGTTACCATCGCGGTTGCAATTGTCCCAAAATCTATCATGGTCTCACTCCTTATTGTTCCAGTTGCTTTTCTTTTGAAAGCTCAAACGCACTATGTAATGCATTTACAGCCTCCACTAAATCAGTTTCTTTTACAAGAACCCAAATTGTTGTATGACTATCTGCCGATTGCAGGATTTGAATACCTTTTTCCGCTAAAGCTGTAACGATTTTCGCAGTAACCCCTGGGTATCCTGCCATTCCAGCTCCAACGATAGATACTTTCGCACAATGCTCTGTCACAATTGGCTCATATCCAAGGTTCTTTAATAATTTAACTGCATGACTTGATACATTATCACTCACCGTATATGCTACACCAGTAGGTGAAATATTAATTAAATCGACACTTATTCCTTCGTTCGCCATCTCTTTAAACACATGTTGTTGCAAATCATATGCCGTTTCTTTTGCAAGCACTTTAATTTGCGTTACGTTTGATACGTGGGCGATACCTGTAACAGGACGTTCTTCTACATCACGACCTCTTGTAGCACCGTCATATGCTGAAATAAGCGTACCTTCACTATCAGAATACGTAGAACGTACACGAAGTGGCACTTTTGCATGCATCGCAATTTCAACTGCACGTGGATGAACGACTTTCGCACCTTGATAAGCCATGTTACAAATTTCGTTATACGTTACAGTTTGAAGATGACGTGCATCTTTTACAATACGAGGATCCGCAGTCATAACACCTTCTACATCAGTGAATATATCGATGTATTCAGCATGAAGTGCAACACCTAATGCTGAAGCTGAAGTATCACTACCTCCGCGTCCAAGTGTTGTCGTATCACCTTTTTTCGTTTGCCCTTGGAATCCTGTAACGACGATTACATCTACATTTTCTAACTCTTCATGTATACGATCGCAATTCATTTCAATAATCTTTGCATTCGTAAAGTCATCATTCGTTACAAAACCAGCTTGTGCACCATTTAATGCTGCTGCTTTTATACCGTTCTCATTCAACATATTAGAGAAAACAATTGCAGAGATTAACTCTCCGCACGATAATAATAAATCTTGCTCACGTTTAGAAATAGTAGATTCCTCTTGATTTACAAGACTTAATAACGTATCCGTTGCATATGGTTCACCTTTACGACCCATAGCAGATACGACAGTAACTACTTTATAACCAGCAGCTAATGATTTCTTTATATGATGAAGCGCATGCTTACGTCCATTGTCATCACGTACTGATGTGCCACCAAATTTTTGAACAATTATTTTCATATTTTGCACCTTCTCTTAGCCGTTTACACTAATTGTAATTTTACTAAGCGCTCTGCAATTTGAACAGAATTCCATGCAGCGCCTTTTAATAAGTTATCAGATACGACCCAAAGATGGAATCCTTTATCGTTATTTAAATCTTTACGGATTCTTCCAACGAATACTTCGTTTTTACCTACTGCAGTAGCTGGCATTGGATATAACTGCTCTTCTGGATTATCTTGCAGAACAATACCTTCCGCATTTGCAAGTAAGCTCTTTAATTCTGCTACTGTTACGCCTTCTTTTTCTACTTCGATGTAAACAGACTCAGAGTGTCCTGATACAACTGGTAAACGTACACATGTTGCCGCTACTTCTAATTCAGGCATATGCATAATTTTTTTTGTTTCGTTAATCATTTTCATTTCTTCAAATGTAAATCCATTATCTTGGAACTTATCAATCTGTGGAATCGCATTAAAAGCAATTGGGAAATGCTTCTTATCACCTGATACAGGAAGAACATTTGCCTTAACTTCTTCGCCATTTAAGATTGCTTGTGATTGTTCATGAAGTTCTTCAATAGCTGCCGCACCAGCACCTGATACAGCTTGATATGTGGAAACGATTACTCGTTTTAAACCATATTGCTGACGAACTGGCTCAAGAGCTACTACCATTTGAATTGTAGAACAGTTTGGATTTGCAATAATACCATTATGTTCTTTTAAGTCGTTTTCATTTACTTCAGGTACAACAAGTGGCACGTTTTCTGTCATACGGAATGCACTTGTATTATCAACAACAATCGCACCGCGTTTTGCTGCTTCTGGCGCTAATTGTTTCGATACAGATCCACCAGCACTAAATAGTGCGATATCTACTCCTTCAAAGCTTTCAGGAGTTGCCTCTTGAACTGTAAATTCTTCGCCTTTAAATACAAGTTTCTTACCTGCAGATCGTTTAGATGAAAGTAACGTTAATTTCCCGATTGGAAATTCTCGTTTCTCTAAAGTATTTAACATTTGTTCACCAACTGCGCCGGTTGCTCCAACTACAGCGACATGAAAAGTTTTTTGCTTTTCCATCACTATGCCCCTTTCTAGATACCAATCCTTCTATAACTTAGAATCAGAAGGAGTATACAATACCCCTTCTAATCTTAATAACGTTAATTTTATCATATTCTACAGTAAGAATGATGGTTTCATCAAAAATTGTCCGTTTTTTTTCGTTTTTTAATTCATATATCTGAATTTTTCTACGACCACCGGTTGCAATTGCTTTCCTTGCAGCGCTTCTAATACTGTATCTTCCAGTAACTCCATACGAGCTACCATTGAGTTCGGTTTTTTCTCTGGCGCATCTTGACCGAATGGGACGAAATAGATATTTTTTGTGGCCATTAGGCGCATGAGATTTACCCCATTTAATCCTAAAGCATCATTCGTCGAAACTGCCAATACGACAGGCTTGCCATTTCTTAGCGTCGCTTTTGCTGCCATTAGTACTGGAGAATCTGTCATTGCATTTGCAAATTTACTCATAGAATTTCCTGTTAAAGGAGCGATTACCATGCAGTCTAATGGAATTTTAGGTCCAAGTGGCTCTGCTCCAACAATTGAATTAATTGCTTTAAAACCTGTTATTTCTTCAATTTTCTTAATCCACTCTGCTCCTTCTCCAAATCTAGTATTTGTTGATTGAACAGTGTATGAAACAACGGGACGTACTTCTGCCCCTTCAGCAATTAATTTTTCTAAGTGCGGCATAACTTCCTCATACGTACAATGTGAACCCGTAAATCCGAAACCAATTCGTTTCCCCTTCAAACTCATTTCTTTTCCTCCTCCTTTGCAATTGCATCTGCTGCTAATAACTGAGAAAGAACATTTGCTAAAATTTGCCCAGCCGTTTTGGGAGCAACAATACCTGGTAATCCAGGTGCTAGCAACGCTTTGACTCCTCTTTTTTCCGCATATCTAAAGTCAGTACCGCCTGGTTTAGAGGCTAAATCAATCACTAACGTATGAGCTGGCATTTTTGCAATAACATTCGCTGTTACAACGAGGTGCGGAATTGTATTGATTACAATATCGATATTTCCTACTTCTTTCTCTATGTCTTGCATATGAAAAGGAGAAAACACCATTTCTGTAATACGTGCAATATGTTCAGATCGTCTTGCTCCAACTTTGACATGGGCTCCTAATGATTGAAATGCTCTCGCAACACTCATTCCTGTTCTACCAAATCCTAGAACCATTACATTGGACCCATGAATTGTATAGTCGGTATGTTGAATTACCATCATTAATGTACCTTCTACAGTTGGAATAGAATTGTATATTGCCACATCATCACGATCAAATAATTTAACAAGTTTTCGGTTCGTAGTAGATACGAGATTTTCCAAGTAAGGTGTACCAATACCCGAATATATAGTAAAGTGTTCTGGTGTATTTTCAATTTGTTCTTTCGTTATTGAAACTTTTTCATTTGAAAAAATAGTATCTACTTCTCCTTTAGCATTTGTACCTGCAACCGGCAAAATAATTGCGTCTACAGAAGTGAAATCTAAATTTTGTATACTTTCTTTTGCTGCCCCTGTGAAACCATGATCTAACTGATCAAACCCTATCAAAGAAAGTTTCGCATCCAATTCAACTAGCTTACGAATTACTTCTAGCTGCCTTGCATCTCCTCCTATGACAGCAATATGCATCTCAGTCAACATTCCCTAATTCACCTTCTTTTTCTGTCATTTATAAGAAAAGTGCCTACTTTTTCTTTTTCCTCCACATCATATGTAATGTACGAGTTTATGGTGATTGAAAATCCAAATGCACATATGATTTATCAGGTTTCTATGTAGATACAAAAAAAGATGACCAAAATGGCCATCCTTCACTCCGAATTTGAACGATCTATACTATCACAAAGAAGCATATCATGTCCGACTTTCTTTATTTGATTCCATGCCACCCTTACTTCTTGTGGTTCCTTTTTAAAACCTCCCCACTTCCCTACAGGTATTATAAGTGTTTGTATTCGTCCGTCTTTCTCATTAATCTCTAAATCCATATAACCTAAGACTCCCATTTTTTCCGCTTTTTCTATATCTACAACCTCTTTACCACTTAATTCACTTAATCGCATACATACTCCACTCCCTACTGAATTTTTCATTTGCATTGTCTATAATTAGTACCTATTCTATATGTATAAAAAAAATAACCTTCTCTCATTTAAAAAGAGAGAAGGTTATTATCAGATACATCATAAAAATCGATTATAGTTTTATTCCTTTTGGAAGTTTTCCGTCTGGACTAATAAGTGCCGCAGAGAATTCATCAGTAAACATGTTGCGAATTAATCCGTCCACATTTTCTTTTGTTACAGTGTTTACACTTTCAATAATCTCATCAAGTGAACGATGTTTACGAAGAAGCAATTCATTTTTACCGTTACGACTCATACGGCTATTTGTACTTTCTAAACTTAACATTAAGTTTCCTTTTAATTGCTCTTTACTATTCATAAGCTCTTTTTCTGTAATACCTGTATTTTTCAATGTCTCTAATGTTTCTTGCATTGTTTCATACAGTGTATCTAATTGTTGGCTACCTGTTCCACCGTAAAGTGTTAACATACCTGTATCTTCATAAGAAGAGTGGTAAGAAAATACCGAGTAAGCTAATCCACGTTGCTCACGTACTTCTTGGAATAAACGGCTACTCATGCTACCGCCTAAAACATTATTTAATACAATTAAGTTATAAATATCTTCGTGTCCCATTTGTAAGCCTTTATATCCTAGACATAAATGAGCTTGTTCCGTTTCCTTTTTACGGGCTACCTTATTGAAATGGAAAATTGGGCTATGTACTTGTTCACGGTTTGTTGTTCCTTCATAACTACCGAAATATTGCTCCACTGTTTGTAAAAATGCTTCATCAATATTTCCTGCAACTGATACAACTACATTTTCAGGTGTGTAATGATCTTTTATATATTGACGTAACGTATCACCTGTAAACGTATTAAGCGTTTCTTCTGTTCCTAAAATAGGATATCCAAGTGGATGCGTTTCATATGTTGCTTTCGTTAACATATCATGCACAATATCATCTGGCGCATCTTCGTACATTTTAATTTCTTCACATACGACATTCTTCTCTTTTTTCAGTTCTTCCTCATCAAATGTTGAATTAAAGAACATATCTGCTAAAACATCTAAAGCATATTTAGCATGCTCATCTAATACTTTTGCATAGTAACAAGTATATTCTTTTGAAGTAAATGCATTCACTTGACCACCAATGCTATCAAATGATTCTGCAATCTCTCGTGCACTACGTGTTTCTGTCCCTTTAAAGAACATATGCTCTAAAAAGTGAGAAATCCCATTATTTTTTTCATTTTCATTTCTTGATCCCGCATGGATCCAAATACCAATTGCAACCGATCTTACAGTTGGTATATTCTCCATAACTATTCTTACACCATTTTTACAAGTATATTTTTTAATCAAAAACTTTCCTCCTACTGCCAGTTTCTCTAAATAAAACGCTATTATTTAATGATAACAAGTTTAAGGATGAATGTCATGCAAATGTATTTAATCCACACGTTTTTCATCCAGTAATTCAGTTATATTCCCCACTTTATATCCTTGTTCCTTCAATTTTATAATCATTGTTTCTAAAGCCTCTTCTGTAGACGAAGTAGGATGCATTAATATGATAGCACCTGGATGTATTTTTCTCATTACTCTCTGCAATAGTACATCCGGCTCAGGTCGCTTCCAATCAATCGTATCTACAGTCCACATAATCGTTCCCATTTGAAAATCATCTGCAATCTTTACGACTTCATCTCGAAAGCTTCCACTCGGCGGGGCAAACCATCTTACTTTTTGATTCGTTGCTACTTCTATCATTCGATTTGTTTTTTGTAACTGATCTCGTATTTCATCTGACGATAACGTTTTCATATTAGGGTGTGTGTATGAGTGATTTCCAACTTCTTGTTTTGCATCGACAATCATTTTTGCAAACCGCAAATTTTCTTTCACCCAACGTCCTTCTAAAAAGAAAGTGGCCTTCACATCATGCTTTTTCAAGATTTCTAATATGCGAGGCAAATACTCATTTCCCCATGCCACATTTATTGTTAATCCTACCATCTTTTTATTTGGATGCCCTCTATAAATTGGAGCTGGTGATAAATCTTCCAAATGAACACTCGGTGAGACTTCTTTGAATTCAAGATATTTTTGATCAAATTCCTTTAGCTTCTTCATATTATTATACGATGCTTCAATATCCACTTGTCTTCCATTATATCCAGGTGTTGCCTTCCATATTTTATCAATCATCGCATTTTGAGGTGCAATCTCATACTGTTTTGCATGCTTTTGAATTTCTTCATGCAAGTTATCTTGTGCAAAAACAGAATAAGAGCCTAAACTGACATATAAAGAAAATATACATATGTATGCCAATATACGAACTTTCATATAAACCCTCCCAAATTAACTATATAAAAACATTTTCTTCTTATCTTTGTTAATTTGAGCGTTATAATGAAAACTATACCTATACCGACATAAAAATATATGAACATCATGTTTTTTACATAACAAAAAAAGCCAGTTTAACTGGCTTTTACTTATTGCTGCTCTTGTTTGTTTTCTTCTTTAGCAGCTTCTTTTTCTTGCTCTTCTTTTAGCAATACTTTTCTAGATAGATTTACGCGACCTTGCTTGTCAATCTCGATAACTTTAACTGTAATTACATCACCGATTTTCACAACGTCTTCTACTTTACCTACACGCTCAAGTGCAAGTTCAGAAATATGAACTAATCCATCTTTACCGCTGAATAATTCAACGAAAGCACCAAATTTCTCAACACGTTTCACTTTTCCTTCGTAGATCTCACCTACTTGTACTTCGCGAACGATATCTTCGATAATCTTCTTAGCTTTGTCGTTCATTTCTTGATTTATTGATGAAATGAATACTGTACCATCTTGCTCGATGTCAATTTTAACGCCAGTTTCTTCAATAATTTTATTGATTTGTTTACCGCTTGGTCCAATAACGTCACGGATTTTATCTGGGTTGATTGTCATTGTAATAATCTTTGGAGCGTAAGCTGATAATTCAGTACGTGGCTCTGCAATAACAGATAACATATGATTTAGAATGTGCACACGACCAATTTTCGCTTGTTGTAATGCCTCTTCTAAAATCTCACGTGATAAACCATCGATTTTAATGTCCATTTGCAGCGCAGTTACACCTTGTGCTGTACCTGCTACTTTAAAGTCCATATCACCTAAATGATCTTCCATACCTTGAATATCAGATAAAATTGTGTAATGCTCACCAGATTTAACCAGACCCATTGCAATACCTGCAACTGGAGCTTTAAGTGGAACACCCGCATCCATCATTGCTAAAGTACTACCACAAATACTTGCTTGTGAAGTAGAACCATTTGATTCTAATACTTCAGATACAAGGCGTACTGTGTATGGGAAATCTTTTTCAGATGGAATTACAGGCTCAAGTGCGCGCTCTCCTAGTGCACCGTGACCAATTTCACGACGACCTGGTCCACGCATCGGTCTTGTTTCACCAACACTAAATGATGGGAAATTGTAATGGTGCATAAAGCGTTTTGATTCTTCTACACCAAGACCATCTAAAATTTGCACATCGCCTAATGCACCTAATGTACAAATACTTAATGCTTGTGTTTGTCCACGTGTGAATAAACCAGAACCGTGTGTACGAGATAAAATACCAACCTCTGATGCTAAAGGACGGATTTCGTCACCTTTACGGCCATCTGGGCGAATTTTTTCAACTGTAATAAGACGACGTACTTCTTCTTTTACAATTTTATATAAAATCTCATTTACTTGTCCTAATGTATCAGCGTCAGCTTCCACAGCTTCGTAATGCTCGATTACACGCTTTTTCACTTCGTTAATTGCATCTTCACGTGCATGTTTCTCATGTACTTGAATTGCAGAATGCATATCCTTCTCAGCCATTTCACGTACAGCTTGATTAAGATCAGCGTCAACTTCATAAAGTTTCACTTCTGATTTCTCTTTACCTACAGCTTGTACAATCTCTTCTTGGAATGCAATTAAACGTTTAATTTCATCATGACCAAACATAATTGCTTCTAACATTGTTTCTTCAGGCACTTGATCTGCTCCTGCTTCAACCATGTTAATCGCATCTTTCGTACCAGCTACAACTAAGTGGATATCACTTTGTTCTTGCTGTTCTACTGTTGGATTAATAACGAATTCGCCATTAATACGACCAACTGTCGCACCAGCGATTGGACCTTCAAATGGAATATCTGAAATCGATAACGCTAATGAAGAACCAAGCATAGCTGCCATTTCAGAAGAACAATCCTGATCAACACTCATTACAATGCTGACAACTTGTACTTCGTTACGGAAACCATCTGCGAATAGCGGACGAATTGGACGGTCGATTAAACGACTTGCCAAAATTGCTTTTTCACTTGGACGACCTTCACGCTTAATAAAACCGCCAGGAATTTTTCCGACTGCATATAAACGCTCTTCATAGTTTACTGTAAGTGGGAAAAAATCTACATTTTTAGCTTCTTTTGATGCAGTTGCTGTAGATAGAACCGCTGTATCGCCATATCTTACTAATACTGCTCCGTTCGCTTGTTTGGCAAGCTGACCAGTTTCAACTGTTAGCTGGCGACCAGCTAAATCTATCGAGAAGACTTGCTTTTCTTGACTCATTTAAGTACCCCTCTCAATTTAAAGTATTCAATTCTTCTATGTAAATGGATAGTATATCACAATATTCTACCTCTAGTATTGCCTAAAATTAAGTAAGCTATAAAGCGTAGAAGATATATTTTTACCTAACAAAAAAGCGGGAATATTCCCGCTTCTTTGACTATCGACGTAAGCCAAGCTTTGTGATTAATTCACGGTAACGTGTGATATCGCTATTACGAAGGTAAGTTAGTAAATTACGACGTTTACCAACCATCTTTAATAGACCACGACGTGAATGATGATCTTTCTTGTGAGTACGTAAGTGCTCGTTTAGAGTGTTAATTTGCTCCGTTAGGACAGCAATTTGAACCTCTGGAGAACCAGTATCAGTCTCATGAGTTCTAAATTGTGCAATGATTTCATTTTTACGCTCTTGTGTTAAAGCCATCCTATTTCACCTCCTATTAATTAAACCCCCAATTACCTAGCAAGCGTCGGTGAGTCGCAATGCCAAGCAATGGTTGTCATAAAGTACATAACATAGAATACTACTTTTCATTTGAAAAAGCAAGTATATTCTTTTCGCTCGCAAAATATTCTTGTGCTGTTTTCTTATCTTTTGCGATTTGTTCAACTAACTCATCAATGCCATTGAATTTCTTCTCTTCTCTTATACGCATATGCCACTCTACTGTAACATTTTGATCGTATATATCTTTGTTAAATTCAAATAAGTGCACTTCAATTGATAATTGGCGCCCATCTTCTTTAAAAGTCGGTTTATATCCAATATTACATACACCATCGTACCATTCATCGTGAACTTTTAATCTCACTGCATAAACACCTACAGGTGGCAATAAATACTCATCACTTAAACCTACATTAGCTGTTGGAAAACCAATTTGACGCCCACGTTTGTCGCCGTGTATAACTGTTCCCGCTACAGTATAGGCTCTACCTAAAATAGATGGAATTTGTTCCATTTCGCCATTTCGAATTAACTTTCGTAATGCTGTAGAACTTACTTTCTCTTCTTGAAATTCAACTTTTTCAATCACAGTTTGTGTAAACTCCCCTCTTGCATGAAATGGTAAAGTCTCCATCTTTCCTTTTCCTAAACGTCCATATGAATAATCAAACCCTGCTACTACATGCTTTACATTTAAACCAATAATATAATCATCTACAAATTGTTGTGGTAATAACCCTGCAAATGATTCATCAAATTTAATCACATATAATATATCGATTCCTAAGCTTTCGACTATTTTTTCTTTATCACGCATTGGTGTAATATACTCCACATGCGCATCCTTTTTCCCTAAAACAACAGATGGATGAGGATGAAATGTCATAACTGCACTTTTATATCCTCGGTCGTCCGCTATTTTTTTCGCAGTTCGAATTACACATTGATGTCCTAAATGAATGCCATCAAAAAATCCTAATGCCATTACAGTAGGTGGTAATTCTAATTTATTTTGTTCATGTGGATGAGTTAAATGAATAAGTTTCACGCTTGAATTCACCTTTTTCTGTAATAATCCTTCCAATAATTCATTATAGCTTTAGTTCTTGATTATTCACAAGTACTTTCATCGGCTTTAACATGCCAGGATGTTTCGGATGATGTTCATAAATTGCTAAGCAACGATCATTTTTATCAAACACTGTAATAAATGGTGCTGTTATTTCTAATTCATTCTTTAAGAACATACCATTCTTGATTTTCTCTGCTTGCTTTTCATCTACAACCATTTTTGGAAACTTACTTAATGCTTCATCAATTGAAATGAAGATAGACTCTACTGTTCCATTTTGCACGTTTTCTTCAATTTCTTCAAATGATATGCAATCTTCTAATAAAAATTCACCAGATGCCGTTCTTACAAGGTGAGACATATGTGATGGGAAACCAAGTTTCTCCCCGATCATTACCGCTAACGTTCTTACATATGTTCCTTTACTACACGTTACACGGAAACGGAATGAAATATTTTCTCCTTCAAAAACTTCACGGTCATCAAGTAATACGAATTCATGAATCGTAATTGTACGAACTGGACGTTCCACCTCTTGTCCTGCTCTTGCATATTCATATAATTTTTTCCCGTTTACTTTTACAGCTGAGAACATTGGTGGCATTTGTTCAATCGTGCCTGTTAATTCCGCTAGTATCTCTTCTACTTCTTTACGTGTAATAACACGGTTTACATCTTGTTTCTCCACAACTTCACCAGAAGCATCTTCTGTTGTTGTTGAAAACCCTAATGTTACTTCACCTTCATATGTTTTCGTTTCACTTGTTAAAAATTGTGCAATCTTCGTTGCTCTCCCCACACAAAGTGGTAATACTCCCGTTACATCTGGGTCTAATGTTCCCGTATGACCAATTCTCTTTTCTCGCAATATCTTTCTTAATTTAAATACACAATCATGTGATGTCATGCCTTTTGGCTTATGTAATAATACTACACCTTCCATATATGTTCACCTCATCATAATTCTTTCGTAGTAAATATCCAAAACTTATTTTGCATTGAAAAAATGGATAGACAAATGTCTATCCATTATTCTTCACGTTTACCGTCTTTATTAATTTCATGTAAAAGTGTATCAATTCGATGACCATATCCGATAGACTCATCAAACTCAAAGGTAATTTCCGGTGTTTTACGAAGACGAATACGTTGGCCAATTTCTGAACGAATAAAGCCTTTTGCCTTCGCTAAACCTTTTAACGTATTTTCTTTCTGTTCTTCGTCACCTAAAACAGAAATATATACTTTGGCAATTTGCAAATCACCACTCACTTGTACATCTGTTACTGTAACAAATCCGATACGTGGGTCTTTAATTTTACGACTAATGATGTCGCCTAATTCTTTTTTCATTTGCTCGCCTACACGGTTTGCACGTAATTTCATAACTCTTCACCTCATTCAATACCATTCCAATTGTGTTATCGTACGTTCAATTTCAGGAAATGAATCGATGTACTCCAGTACACGATTCATTTCTTTTTCACAGATAACACGATTTGAGGATACGGAAACAATCGCAATTTCTGTACGTTGCCATACATCTTGATGCCCAACTTCAGAAACAGCTACATTATAGCGCTGTTTCACACGAGTTAGCACTCGTTGCAAAATTGCCCGTTTCTCTTTTAAAGAATGCACATCGTAAATCATACACTCGAATGAGAGTGAAGCGACAATCATCGCTTCACTTCTTCCATAACGTATGCTTCAATGATGTCCCCTTCTTTAAGGTCATTATATCTCTCAATTGTAATACCACACTCATAGTTTTGTGCAACTTCTTTTACGTCGTCTTTGAAACGTTTTAACGTATCAAGTTGTCCTTCAAAAATTACGATACCATCGCGGATAATACGAACGCCACTATCGCGTGTAATTTTACCGTCAATTACGTAACAACCTGCGATTGTTCCAACTTTTGTTACCTTGAATGTTTGACGAACTTCCGCTTGACCGATTACTTTTTCTTCGAATTCTGGATCCAGCATACCTTGCATTGCTAATTCAATTTCTTCGATTACTTTGTAGATAATGCGGTGTAAGCGAACATCAACGTTCTCTAATTCAGCTGTACGCTTCGCGTTCACATCCGGACGTACGTTAAATCCAATTACAATTGCATTAGATGCAGAAGCTAAAATGATATCAGATTCTGTAATCGCACCTACACCAGTGTGAATGATTTTAACTTTTACGCCTTCAACATCAATTTTACGAAGTGACGCTGCCATCGCTTCAACAGAACCTTGTACGTCTGCTTTTACGATTAAGTTGATTTCTTTTACATCGCTCTCTTGGATTTGTTGGAATAAATCTTCAAGGCTTAATTTAGATTTCTCACCACGTTGTGCAACTAACGCTTCTTGTGCACGTGATTCACCGATTTGACGAGCTTTCTTCTCATCAGCGAATGCCATGAAACGATCTCCAGCCTGTGGTACTTCATTTAAACCTGTAATTTCAACAGGAGTTGATGGACCAGCAACTTTTACACGACGACCAATATCACTTACCATTGCACGAACACGTCCGAATGAAGTTCCAACAACGATTGGATCTCCAACTCGAAGTGTACCGTTTTGAACTAATAATGTCGCGATAGTTCCTTTACCTTTATCAAGCTGTGCTTCAATTACAGTACCCGTTGCATAACGATTTGGGTTTGCTTTATATTCTTCTACTTCACTTACAAGAAGAATCATCTCTAGCAAGTTGTCAATTCCCTCGCCTTGGATTGCAGAAATTGGTACGAAAATTGTATCTCCGCCCCAAGCTTCTGGAACTAATTCATATTCTGTTAATTCTTGCATTACACGATCAGGATTCGCCGCTGGTTTATCCATTTTATTCACAGCAACAATAATTGGTACTCCAGCTGCTTTTGCATGGCTAATCGCTTCAACTGTTTGAGGCATAACACCGTCATCAGCTGCAACAACAAGGATTGTAATATCAGTTACTTGCGCACCACGAGCACGCATCGTTGTAAATGCCGCGTGACCAGGCGTATCTAAGAATGTAATTTTCTTATCATTTACTTCAACTTGGTATGCACCAATATGCTGAGTAATTCCACCCGCTTCGCCAGCAGTTACTTTTGAATTACGAATTGAGTCAAGTAATGTTGTTTTACCATGGTCAACGTGTCCCATAATCGTAACAACAGCTGGACGCTCTTTTAAGTTTTCTTCATCATCTTGCTCATCAATGAATGTTTCAAACTCAGTTTCACTTACAACTACTTCTTCTTCTACTTCAATACCGTAATCAGTAGCAATTAACTCAATTGTATCTTTATCCAGGTCTTGGTTAATTGTTGCCATAATTCCAAGCATGAAGAGCTTTTTAATAATTTCAGATGGCTCTTTACTTAACTTTTTAGCAAGTTCACCTACTGTAAGGCTTCCAGAGAAAGTAATTTTATCTGGTGTTTCTACTATTTGCGTTTGTTGTCTTCCAGCAAAGTTATCTTGACGTTTGTCTTCATTTCCTTTGCCTTTTTTCTTTTTCTTATTGCTGTTCTTTTTACTGCGAACAACTTTCTCTTCTACTTCAAACTCATCTGCAACAGAAGGTTTTTCCGCTCCAGTGTTATATTCATTATCTAATTTATTTACTACTTCATCTTCTAACATTGTCATATGATTCGAAACCTCGATATTCATCTCTTTAAGTTTTGTCATAAGATCTTTACTTGAGATATTATTTTTTTTTGCATATTCATGTACTCGAATTTTACTCATACCTTCACCCCCGGTAATTTGTATCGAGCATGCTACGTAGCTTTTTCGCAAAGCCTTCATCTAACACAGCTACAACGACTCGCTCGTCTCTCCCAATCGCATGCCCTAATTGTTGTCGATTTTCGACTTTTTTCATTGGTACGTTGTAGTACGTCGTTTTATCCGTGATACGTTTAGTAGTGTTCGCTGACGCATCTTCAGAAAGCAATACGAGCTTTGCTTTACCACTTCGTACTTCTTTTAAAACGAGTTCTTCACCCGAAATGATTTTTCGAGCGCGATTTGCTAGTCCTAAAAACGATTTCCAATCGGACACTTATTTCGACTCCTTCTCAACAAGCTCAAGAAGCTCTTCGTACAGAGAACTGTCGATTTTCGCTTTTAGATGATGTTCCAAAATGTTTTTCTTTTGGGCTTGCATAATGCATTCTTTATCTTTTGACAAATATGCACCTCGTCCTGATTTTTTTCCAGATAAATCAATAGACACTTCGCCCTCTTTGGAACGAACAATGCGAACGAGCTCTCGTTTTGATTTCATCTCTTGCGTCGCGATACATTTTCGTAACGGAACTTTTCGATTGCTCATACTCATCACCTCTATTCGATTTCGTCTTCAACTGAATCGAATCCGAATGCGATTACGCTATCTTCTTCTGTTACAATTCCAAGTTGTTTCGCATCAGACTCACTTTTAATATCAATTTTCCAGCCTGTTAATTTAGCTGCAAGACGCGCATTTTGTCCACGCTTACCGATAGCTAATGATAGCTGGTGGTCTGGAACAACAACAGTTGTTGCTTTTTCATCTTCATCTACAAGTACTTTAACAACTTGTGATGGGCTTAAAGCATTTGCAACATATTCAACTGGATCATTTGACCAGCGAACGATGTCAATCTTTTCACCTTTTAGTTCATCTACAACACGTTGTACACGTTGTCCTTTCGGTCCTACGCAAGAACCAACTGGATCAACATCAATGTTTTCTGCATGCACAGAGATTTTAGAACGATCTCCTGCTTCGCGCGCTACAGAGCGAATTTCTACAGTTCCATCATAAATTTCTGGAACTTCCATTTCGAATAAACGTTTTAAAAGACCAGGATGTGTACGTGATACGTAAATTTGTGGTCCTTTTGTTGTCTTTTCTACTTTTGTAATAAATACGCGAATACGATCATGTGGCTTATATTGCTCATTTGGCATTTGCTCACTTACAGGTAATAAAGCTTCTACTTTACCTAAGCTTACGTAGATGAAACGAGCATCTTGGCGTTGTACAATACCAACCATAATGTCTTCTTCACGATCACTAAATTCTGAGTAAATAACACCACGTTCTGCTTCACGAACTCGTTGTGTTACAACTTGTTTTGCAGTTTGCGCTGCAATACGACCAAAATCTTTTGGCGTTACTTCAATTTCTAGTACGTCGCCATCTTGGTAGTTTGGATTAATTTGTCTTGCCTCTTCTACAGAGATTTCAAGACGTGGATCAAACACATTATCAACAACGTCCTTACGTGCTAAAACTTGAATTGTTCCCACTTCTGGGTTAAAGCTCACACGAACGTTTTGTGCTTGGTTAAAATTGCGTTTATAAGCAGAGATTAACGCTGCTTCAATCGCATCAATAATAATATCTTTACTAATACCTTTTTCTGACTCTAATACGAGCAAAGCATCTAACAACTCAGTGCTCATGAAGATCCCCCTTCTTACTAAAACGTAACAGCAAGTCGCGCATTTGCAACTTTATCCATTGGAATTTGGATTTCTTTTTTACGTGTTTTAATTGTTAATAGTAGTGTAATTGTAGTACCGTCGTAGGAAAGTAACTTTCCTTCAAACATCTTTTCGCCATCAATCGGCTCATATGTTTTAATTGCCACTTGTTTTCCTACCGCTTGCTGGAAGTCTTTCTCTTTCTTTAATGGGCGTTCTGCTCCAGGAGATGATACATCCAAAAAGTAAAGGTGAGGAATTGGATCCTCTTTATCTAAAGCTTCGCTTAAACGTTCACTTACCGCACCGCATTCTTCAATGTCGACTCCCTTTTCAGAATCGATGAATACGCGTAAGAACCAGTCTTGTCCTTCTTTCACATACTCTACATCTACAAGTTCAAGATTTAACTCTTCAACGATTGGCTGCGCAAATGCTTCTACAACTTCTGTGACTTTCTTATCCATAAACAGCCTCCTTCCTGCCGCCATGTACCATTTACAAGAAAAGATCCCGTTCATAAAGACGGTCTATCTTATTCTTTCTCGTTAGCTAACAAAAGCCCCTGCCGTTAAGCAGGGAATATCTGTCTTAGTATTACCAAATTTAAGAAGTAAAACTTGTAACAAAATATGTATATACGACAGAAATGTCTTTACTATCTACATGAATAAAATGTAGATAGTAACACGAAAGAGTGGGTTTCCCCACTCTCTTTTTCACAAAATATACATGACATGGTTATCTCGGTTTATAGTATACCATAGCAAATATTGATTTGCAAAGACTTTTCCTACCTATTAGAACAGTGATAATTGGTTTTGATCCGGCAAATCTCCTAAACAACCTTGGCTATCTAAATACTCAATAATTGTTTTCGAAACCTTACTTCGTTGCTGTAAGTCTTCTTTTGATAAGAAGTCTCCATTTTTGCGCGCTTCCACAATACTTAAGGCTGCGTTCGTACCAAGACCAGGCACTGCATTAAACGGAGGGATTAATGAGTCTCCATCAATAATAAATTCCGTTGCATGCGAACGGTATAAATCAACCTTTTGGAATGAGTATCCACGCTCGCACATTTCAAGCGTCATTTCTAGTACCGTTAATAAACTTTTCTCTTTCGGCGCTGCATCCAATCCTTTTTGAGCTATTTCATCAATTTTCACACGTATGGATGCTGAACCTTTCGCCATCGCCTCTACATCAAAATCATCTGCACGGACTGTAAAATATGCCGCATAGAATAAAAGTGCAAAATGTACTTTAAAGTATGCGATACGCACAGCCATAAGTACGTAAGCAGCCGCATGGGCTTTAGGGAACATATATTTAATCTTCTTACATGAATCAATATACCAACCTGGTACATTATTACCTTTCATGTCATCTTCCCATTCTTCCGGTACACCTTTACCTTTACGAACCGACTCCATGATTTTGAAGGCTAATGATGGATCTAAACCTTGATAGATTAAATATACCATGATGTCATCACGACAACCGATAACTTCACTCAGCGTACATGTACCGTTATAAATTAACTCATTTGCATTACCCAGCCATACGTCAGTACCATGTGACAGCCCAGAAATTTGGACCAATTCTGAGAATGTCGTTGGTTTTGTCTCTTCTAACATCTGTCTTACGAATTTCGTACCGAATTCTGGGATACCAAGTGTACCTGTTTTACAGTTAATTTGTTCTTCCGTTACCCCTAACGTTTCTGGACCAGAGAAAATTTTCATTACCTCTGGATCATCCGTTGGGATTGTTTTCGGATCAATACCACTTAAATCTTGTAACATACGAATAACGGTCGGATCATCGTGTCCTAGTATATCAAGTTTCAATAAATTATCATGAATCGAGTGGAAGTCAAAATGCGTTGTTCTCCACTCAGCACCAATTGAATCAGCAGGAAACTGTATTGGGGAGAAATCAAAAATATCCATGTAATCTGGCACAACGATTATACCACCTGGATGCTGTCCAGTTGTACGTTTTACCCCTGTACATCCCGCTACTAAGCGGTCAATCTCTGCATTCCGAATTGTTAAATTGTGATCATTTGCATAACCTTTTACATATCCATAAGCTGTTTTTTCCGCAACTGTACCAATCGTTCCAGCACGGTATACATAATCTTCACCGAACAGTACTTTCGTATAGTTATGAGCACGTGGTTGGTATTCCCCGGAGAAGTTCAAATCGATATCGGGTACCTTATCTCCTTTGAATCCAAGGAACGTTTCGAATGGGATATCATGTCCATCTTTTACATATGCCACATTACATGTCGGACAATCTTTATCTGGTAAGTCGAAACCAGAGCCTACCGAACCATCATTAAAGAATTCAGATTGCTTGCATTTTGGACAGACATAGTGTGGTGGTAATGGGTTTACTTCTGTAATTTCCATCATCGTTGCAACGAACGATGAACCTACTGAACCACGCGAACCTACTAGATATCCGTCGACTAACGATTTTTTCACAAGCTTATGTGAGATTAAATAAATAACGGCAAACCCATGTCCAATAATACTTTTCAATTCTTTTTCTAAGCGAGCCTCTACAATTTCTGGTAGTTCTTCACCATATATACTGCGTGCCATTTTATAACTCATATCACGTGTTTCATCATCGGCACCCTCAATTTTCGGTGTATATAGATCATCTTTTACCGGACGAACATCACCAATTAATGACGCAACTTTTTGTGTATTCGTTACAACAACTTCTTTCGCTTTGTCCTCACCTAAAAATGAAAAACACTCTAGCATTTCATCAGTTGTACGGAAATGTACTGGCGGTAATGAATGTCGATTTAACGGATTTGCCCCGCCCTGTGAACTAACTAAAATTTTACGATACATTGCATCTTCTGGATCTAAGTAATGCACGTTCCCTGTAGCGACAACTGGTTTATCTAACGTCTCACCTAGTTTTACTAAGTTAGAGATAATTGTTTTTAATTGTCCTTCATCTCGAACGAGTTCACGCTCTACTAAATGACGCAACACCTCTGGAGGCATTACTTCAATGTAATCATAGAACTGTGCAATTTCTTCTACCTCTTCAGGAGCTTTTTGCATCATTGCCTCAAATACTTCACCTTTATCACAAGCCGTTCCTACTAAAATTCCTTCACGGTATTTTTTTAATAGTGACCTCGGTACTCGTGGTACACGGTAAAAGTAATTAAGGTGAGAATATGAAACAAGTTTATATAAATTTTTCAACCCAACATCTGATGTGGCAAGTAACGTCATATGACTTGGACGGCCACGCTTATACGCATCCCCTTGTCCCATGCTATCATTTAATTGATCGTGATATTCAAATCCCTTTTCAATTACATCTTTCAACATTTTCACAAGTAAATATCCCGTCGCTTCTGTATCATAAATCGCACGGTGATGTTGCGTTAATTCAATATCAAGTTTTTTACACATCGTATTTAATCGATGATTTTTCATTTCTGGGAATAAGAATCGTGCAAGTTCTAACGTATCAATAACGGGGTTATTCGTTTTTTCTAACCCAGCCTTTTTAAAACCTACGTTAATAAAGCCCATATCAAAGCTTGCATTATGGGCAACAAGTGTATGGTCACCCATCCATTCCTCAAACTTTTTAAACACTTCGTCCACTTCTGGTGCATCAGTTAACATATCATCTGTAATACCTGTTAATTCAATAATCGTCGCTGATAATGGTTGATGTGGATTTGCGAAAGATTCAAAGCGATCAATGATTTCGCCACCCTTTACTTTTACGGCAGCCAACTCAATGACTGTGTCGTATACAGCTGATAAACCTGTCGTCTCAACGTCGAAAACAACATACGTTTCCTCTGCAAGTAAACGATGCGCCTCGTTATACGCTATCGGTACACCATCATTAACTAAATTCGCTTCTACACCGTATATAACTTTAACTCCAGCTTTTTTCCCCGCAGAATATGCCTCCGGGAACGACTGAGCCACAGCATGGTCTGTAACCGCAATAGCTTCATGTCCCCATTTACCAGCTTGGGCAACAAGTCTAGAAACAGGAGTAACAGCATCCATTTGGCTCATCGGAGTGTGAAGATGAAGTTCTACACGCTTTTCGCCTTCTGGCGCTTTATCTTTACGAGACGGCCCTGTTATTTCATTAATATCATTTGCAATCATTACTAAATCTCGAACGAATGTATCGTTTTGAACAGAACCACGCGCTTTCACCCACATTCCTTTTTTCAAGGATTGCAGCATTGGAATATCTTCTTTGTCACGCGAGAACATTTTGATCATAATAGAATCCGTATAATCCGTTATTTTTAAAGTTAATAACGTACGCCCACTACGAAGCTCTTTTGTTTCTACATGGAAGACATATCCTTGAACCGTTTTTCTTCTTTCTTCATCTTGAATTTCTCGCATCGGTGTAATCTCTTCATCCGGCTTAATAAGATACCCGAGTGTAATCGGTCCTTCATGCACAACGCTGCTTTCTTCAGCTTGCTTCTTCGCCATTTCTTCCATAGCTTGTATAACACGCTCGCGGTCTTCTTGCTGCGTTTGCTCACGAAACTTTTGCATTTCTTCTGCATTTTGCTGTATATGTGTGTCTAACTGGAAACGCGGGAATCCAAAAGCTTCGTATTGATCCCCCACTGGTTTCGCAACGTTTTTCTTTAAAGCAGTAGACTCCAGCTCATTATTTACATTTATTAACAACTTCACTCCATTCACCTGCGGAAGTTGCTTCTTTAAGTACGCGAACATGGGTGAAAATGTAATTCGTTCCGTACAAAGTGGCCAATACGCCCTTACTTCTTCTTCTGTAAATTGTTTATTCTCTGTTTCTAATGCAAATGTTGTTCTTGCAATATGAGAAAATGATTGCTTAAGCTTTGTTTCTAGCAATTCATATAATTCTGTAGGCAAAATACGTGGCACTTGTAAATCAAAATGCCAACTTTTATTCGCTTTATCAATAACGAGCCTTTCAATACCACCGCCTTGTAAATATTGATTTATAAGGTCGTCTGGTATTTGCAACTGCTGGAGCAAAATTTGAAATCGCTCTTGTTGTTCATTTGTTAAAGACATAAGCACTCTCCTTCCATTTGCTATTATAAATTGAAACGTACTACAAAGAAAGATTTCTTCCTTCTTCTTTTACAAAATACGTTTACAAAGAAAGAGAAGGTACCCCATTACGAGGTACCTCTTCTTATTTTAAAATATTTGCAATATATGTTTGAAGTTCTTCTACTTTTACTTCTTCAGACTCACCTGTAGCACGTACTTTCACTTCTACAATACCTTCGTCTGCTTTTTTACCAACTGTAACGCGAACTGGAAGACCGAATAAATCTGCATCTGCAAACTTAACACCTACACGTTCTGCACGATCGTCTAATAACACTTCATAGCCTTGTTCTTGTAATGAGTTGTAGATATTTTCACCCATTTCACGTTGTGCATCAGATTTCATATTTACTGGAATTACATGCACATGGAATGGTGCTACAGCTTTTGGCCAAACTAAGCCGTTCTCATCGTTAAACTGCTCTGCAATTGCTGCCACTGTACGAGATACACCGATACCGTAACAACCCATAATAAGTGGTTGTGTTTTTCCGTTCTCATCTAGGAATGTCGCGTTCATTGCTTCACTATAACGAGTTCCTAATTTGAATACATGACCAACTTCAATTCCGCGTGCGAAAAGAATTGTTCCGTTTCCATCTGGAGATTGGTCTCCTTCTTGAATGAAGCGTAAATCTGTATATTGACTTACTTTAAAGTCACGTTCTGGATTTACATTTACATAATGAAATCCTTCTTCGTTCGCTCCTGAACATCCGTTAACAATTGATGCTACAGCGTGATCAGCAATAATTTCAATATCACCTGTTACACCAATCGGCCCTAATGAACCAATTTCACAATTTAATAATTCTTTTACTTCTTCATGAGAAGCAAGCTCAACAACTGAAGCGCCGTATACATTTTTCACTTTCACATCGTTTACTTCGTGATCACCACGAACAAGTACAACTACTAATTTCTCATCTACTTTAAATACCATAGACTTAATGCACTTGTCAGCTGCAATGTTTAAGAATGCAGATACTTCTTCAATTGCTTTTTGGTCTGGTGTTGCTACTTTTTCAAGAGCTTTTTCTGCTTCGTCACTCTTCGTATACGTATCTACAACAGGAGCCATTTCGATGTTTGCTGCATAATCAGATGTGTCAGAGTATGCAATTGTATCTTCACCAACATCAGATAATACCATAAATTCATGTGTATCTTTTCCGCCCATTGCTCCAGAATCAGCAATAACTGCACGGAAATTCAAGCCACAACGAGCAAAAATGTTAGAGTATGCTTTATATAAGCGATCGTATACTTCATCTAAGCTCTCTTGTGTAGCATGGAAAGAGTATGCATCTTTCATTAGAAACTCTCTTCCACGTAATAAACCGAAACGAGGTCTTTGCTCATCACGGAATTTTGTTTGAATTTGGTATAATGTTAACGGTAATTTTTTATATGATTTCACTTCATCACGCACAAGATCCGTAATTACTTCCTCATGTGTCGCTCCTAATGCGAATTCACGAGCGTTACGATCTTTCATACGCATTAATTCAGATCCGTATGAATACCAACGACCTGATTCTTGCCATAATTCTGCAGCTTGCATAGCTGGCATTAATAATTCTACAGCTCCTGCACGCTCCATTTCTTCTCGAACGATACGTTCTACTTTGTGTAATACTTTTAATCCAAATGGTAGAAAACTATAAATACCAGAAGCATTTTGACGCATAAAACCTGCGCGAAGTAATAATTGATGACTCTTAATTTCAGCATCAGCTGGAACTTCACGTAATGTAGGACTGAATACCATACTTTGTTTCATTTATTTGCACCTCTTCATTTTACTCTTACACGCAGTAAAACCCCTCACCTCGAATTAGGTGAGGGATTTTATTCTACGAGCTCTATTTCATTATTAGTTTCATTCTATTTTACAAGAAAAACTTACGAATGTCATTCCATGTTACAACTAACATTAATAACATTAATAATGCAAAACCAATAAAATGAACCATTCCTTCTTTTTGACGGTCAATTGGTTTCCCTCGTAACGCTTCAATTAAGAAGAAGAATAAACGGCCACCATCTAAAGCAGGAACTGGTAATAAATTAAATAAACCAAGATTAATGCTTAGAACTGCCGCTAAACTTAGTACACGCGTAAATCCATAATCTACAACTTGATCTGTTAGATTATAAATTCCTACTGGACCTGACAACTCATTAATAGAAAATTGACCAGTTACTAATTTCACAAGAGATTCAAAAATTAGTTTCGTCCATTGGTACGTTTGTTCAAATCCTGATTTAATAGAACCCATTACTGTTTTCTCTACAGGAGAATAAACACCAATTCTACCAACTTCGTCTTTTCCTTCTTTATCAAGTGTTGGCGTTACTTTCACATTAAACTGTTCATTATCACGCTTTACTTGTAACGTAATTTCTTTATTCGGGTTTTCACGTACAATAGTAACAACATCTTTCCATGTACTTGTGTTTTTCCCATCAATCGCTTGAATTGTATCATTCTCTTTCAGGCCAGCTTGCTGTGCTGCACTATTATCCATCACTTTTCCGACCATTGGTTTGTCAATAGGAACCCCTTGTACAAATCCAAGAATCACAAAAATAACAAATGCTAAAATGAAGTTCATTGCAGGACCCGCAAAGATTGTTAAAGCGCGTTGACCCAATTTTTTAGAGCCAAATTGCCTGTTATATGGAGCAATTTGAATTTCTTCTCCAGCAGTAATGATGCGAGCCTTTTCATTCACTCGGAATGTTTGAAGCTCTTCCTCATACTCTTCATAGCCTGAAATCGTTAGATTATGCTCTAAATCAGCTTGTTCGACTTCAATAACACGAACATTTGGATATTTTTCATATCCATCAAAAACTAATTTCACAGCTTCGTCTTTTTCATTTAGCACAAGGCCAACCTTTTTCCCTGGCTTTAACTCAACTGTGTCTGCATCCTCGCCAGCCATTCTTACATAGCCACCCAGAGGCAGTAATCGAATCGTATACACCGTTTCATTCTTTTCAAATGAGAATATTTTCGGACCAAAACCAATCGCAAACTCGCGGCATAAAATGCCTGCTCTTTTCGCGAAGTATAGATGCCCTAGCTCATGGAAAAATACGAGTGCACCGAAAATTAATATAAAGGCAATCGCTGTATTCAATTCCATAACCACCTTTGCTAAATTTGTTCCATCACAAACCGTCTTGTGGCTGCATCAATTTCCAGAATTTCCTCTAAGCTCGGACGTGCAATGACATTGTGATGGTTCATTGCTTTTTCAATGAGGTCTTCCACTGTTAAGAAACCAATTCTCTTTTGTAAAAAAGCTTCAACAGCTACTTCATTTGCTGCGTTCATTACAGCTGGCATACTTCCACCAGCTTTTCCAGCTTCATACGCAAAACGTAAACAACGGAATCGTTCTTGGTCCATTTTCTCAAAATGCAACGTCCCTATTTCCCATAAGTTTAACTGTTTTGTGTCTGAAAGAGGCAATCTATCAGGATATGTAAGTGCGTATTGAATTGGTACTCGCATATCAGGTGAACCAAGCTGCGCCATTACACTACGATCTTCAAATTCAACCATAGAATGGATAATACTTTCTTTATGTAAAACAACATCGATTTGCTCATAAGGGATACCAAAAAGCCAATGTGCTTCAATTACTTCTAGTCCCTTATTCATCATTGTAGCAGAATCAATTGTAATTTTCGAACCCATTGACCAGTTTGGATGTCGAAGCGCATCTTCTACGGTCACATGATGCAATTCATCTCTCGTTTTATCACGGAAACTTCCACCAGAAGCCGTTATAATAAGACGAGAAATTCTTTTTTCATTTTCACCATTCAAGCATTGAAAAATAGCCGAATGTTCACTATCTACTGGAAGTAACGAAACATTATGTTTTCGCGCTGCTTCCATTACAAGATGTCCTGCAGTTACTAACGTTTCTTTATTTGCAATTCCAATTGTTTTTTTCGCCTCAATCGCACGAAGTGTCGGTAACAACCCTACGCTACCTACAACAGCATTTACTACAATCTCCGCATCTGGATGTAATGCTACTTCTAAAAGTCCTTCACTACCATATACAATTTTTGTATTACCAGAAACAGTTTGTAATTTTAAAACATCTTCCTCTCTTTGCACAGAGACGATTTGCGGAGAAAATTCTTGAATTACCTTTACTGCGTAGTCAATATTTTTCCCTACAGAAAAAGCAACGAGACGGAATTGGTCTGGGTGCGAGCGTAATACATCTAAAGTTTGTGTACCAATTGATCCGCTTGCACCTAATAAACTAATGTTTTTCATGACTCCAACCCCTCGTTCATTTATTAATTGTATTGTAATAAGAAGTAGAGAATTGGTAAAACGAATAACCAACTATCTGTTCGATCTAATATACCACCATGCCCAGGTAAAATTGTACCTGAATCCTTTACGCCATAATGACGTTTAAAAGCAGATTGTACTAAATCACCAATTTGTCCAAAAATAGAAATGATAATTGTCAGCACAATTAAAATTACTACATTCGATTCGACTGGGAAGAACACGTTGTAAACAAGTGCCACAATAATTCCACAAACGATGCCGCCTAATGAACCTTCAATCGTTTTATTTGGACTAATTTCTGGCCACAATTTTCTCTTGCCCAATGCTTTTCCTACGAAATATGCGCCTGAATCAGTAGCCCATATAACAAATAATGCACAAAACACATATTTAATTCCTAATATTCTCGTTTCATTTAAATATAAGAATCCCATTGCCACATATGTCGTTGCCATTAGTAAAAATGAAGCATTATCAAAAGTAAATGTATTCTTAGAAAGGACTGTATATGATAAAAGTAATAAAACAATCACAAATGTGATTTCCAATTTACCTAATCCAATCCATGTAAACAGTTCTGATGCACTACTTGGAATTAAAAGAATCCACAATAATACTGCAGCTAAAACTGTCGGTACTGAAATAAGCGTAAGCTTATTCATACGAATTAATTCATATAAACCTATAGAAGCAAGTGCATACACTAAAACCGTAAAAGGCACGCCACCGTATATTACGATGGGAATGAATAGCGCGGCAGCAACCACTCCAGTAATAATTCTCTGTTTCACTACCAAACCCTCTCTTTCTACACGCCTCCGAATCTGCGCCCTCTATGTTGAAAGTCAGTAATCGCATTTAGCAAATGTTCTTCTTTGAAGTCTGGCCAATACACATCTGTAAACCAAAACTCCGAATATGCAATTTGCCATAACATGAAATTACTAATACGTAGCTCTCCGCTTGTTCGGATTAATAACTCTGGATCGGGTAAAGAACTCGTCATTAAGTAGGAGGAAAGCATTTCTTCACTTACCTCTTCAGAACGAATTTTTCCTTCCTCATTATCTTTCATCATATGTTGCACAGCAGAAACGATTTCATCTCGACTTCCATAGTTTAACGCGAAATTAAGAATTAATCCCGTATTCTCTTTCGTATCTTCCATGGCTTTCTCCATCGCTCTGCGTGTATGCGTAGGAAGACGATCTTTTTGCCCTATTACTCGGACTTGTACGTTTTCTTCAATCAATTCTGGTAAAAATGTACCTAGAAATTCTTCTGGAAGCTTCATTAAATAATCAACTTCCTTTTTCGGTCTTTTCCAGTTCTCAGTTGAAAAAGCATAAAGAGTTAACACTTTCACATTAAGTTTACTTGCAAATTTTGTAATTTTCTTTACAACTTGCATACCTTCATGATGTCCCGCAATACGAGGCATTGCTCTCCTCTTTGCCCATCTTCCATTCCCATCCATAATGATGGCAATATGTTCTGGGATATATCCTTTTTTCACTTCTTCAACGAGATGATCAAACGATGTGTCCTTTTTACCTTTAAAAAAAGGAAAGTTTTTAAACATCATTCATACCCTCCAACAAGCAGACGTATGCCTAAAAGTGTAAAAAGACCCCCTTAAGAAGAGGGTCATATTTGCGAAGTTATCGCTATTACACTTCCATGATTTCTTTTTCTTTGTTTTTTGCGATTTCGTCAACTTTTGCAATATATTTATCTGTTTCTTTTTGGATATCTTCAGTATATCCTCTTAAATCATCTTCTGTAATCTCGCCAGCTTTTTCAAGCTTCTTAAGATCATCATTTCCATCACGACGTACGTTACGAACAGCTACTTTTGCTTCTTCAGCATATTTTTTCACAACTTTAACAAGATCACGACGACGCTCTTCTGTTAATGCAGGGAATGCAATACGAATTACAGTTCCATCATTAGAAGGGTTTAAGCCTAAATCTGCTTTTAAAATTGCTTTTTCGATATCACCGATAGAAGTTTTATCATAAGGTTGAATTACAAGTAAACGTGCTTCTGGAACTGTAATGTTCGCTAATTGCACAACTGGTGTTGGTGCACCATAGTAATCAACTTGTACCTTATCTAATACAGACGAGCTTGCACGACCAGCGCGAACTGTTGCTAATTCACGAGAATAAGCAGCAACTGCTTTTTCCATTTTTTCATTTGAAGACTTCAATACTTGTTGTCCCATATTTATTTCCCCCTTACAACTGTTCCAATATTTTCGCCTAAAACGGCACGTTTAATATTACCTTTTTCCATAACTGAGAATACAATTAATGGAATATCATTATCCATACATAGAGAAGAAGCTGTAGAATCCATTACACCTAAACCTTCTTTTAATACATCTAAGTAAGTAAGCGTTTCGTATTTCGTAGCTGTTGGGTCAATAGATGGATCTGCGCTATATACGCCATCCACATTATTTTTTGCCATTAAAATAACGTCTGCTTCGATTTCCGCTGCACGTAATGCTGCTGTTGTATCTGTAGAGAAGTATGGATTACCTGTACCTGCTGCAAAGATAACAACACGTTTTTTCTCTAAGTGACGAACTGCTTTACGGCGAATGTAAGGCTCTGCCACTTGACGCATCTCAATTGAAGTTTGTACACGAGTTTGGATTCCAATATTCTCCAAGCTATCTTGAAGAGCTAATGAATTCATAACTGTAGCTAACATGCCCATGTAATCTGCTCCTGCACGATCCATGCCCATTTCACTTCCAATTTTCCCACGCCAAATGTTACCGCCACCAACAACAACAGCAACCTCTACATCAAGTTCTGCAATTTCTTTTACTTGTTCTGCAACTGACTTAATAACAGTTGGATTAATTCCAAATCCTTGCTCTCCAGCTAAAGCTTCTCCACTTAGCTTTAAAACGACACGATTATATTTCGGTTTACTCATAATGAACCTCCAATTGCTTACATCTTTATTTTAAAAAAGGGAACACAATGTGTTCCCTAATCTGTATTAGTTACTACCTTTTACTTGGTTCATTACTTCTTCAGCAAAGTTGTCTTCGCGTTTTTCGATACCTTCACCAACAGCGTAGCGAACGAATCCTTTTAATGTTCCGCCTTTAGACTCAACGAACTGACGAACTTTCATATCAGGGTTTTTAACGAATGCTTGGTCAAGTAAGCAAATCTCTTCGAAGAATTTGCCTAGACGGCCTTCAACCATTTTTGCAACGATTTTTTCAGGCTTGCCTTCGTTTAATGCTTGTTGTGTTAATACTTGACGCTCATGCTCAACTTCTTCAGCTGTTACAGCATCGCGGTCGATGTATTTAGGGTTAACTGCAGCGATGTGCATTGCAACATCTTTAGCAGCAGCTTCATCAGTAGAACCTTCAAGAACTGTTAATACACCAATGCGTCCACCCATGTGTAGGTAAGCGCCGAATGCATCTGCATCAGTTTTTGATACGATTTCGAAACGACGAAGTGTAAGTTTTTCACCAATTTTAGCGATTGCTTCATTGATGTGCTCTTCAACGTTTTTACCGTTTTCCATTGTTTGAGCCATAGCTTCTTCAACGTTAGCTGGTTTGTTAGTTAATAAGTGAGCAGCTAATTCTTTAATTAGTGCTTGGAAACCTTCGTTTTTCGCAACGAAATCAGTTTCAGAGTTTAATTCTAAGATTAAAGCGTCGTTACCGTTTGTTTCGATGAAAGTTAAACCTTCAGCAGCAATGCGGTCTGCTTTTTTAGCAGCTTTCGCAATACCTTTTTCGCGTAAGAAGTCAATTGCCTTCTCCATGTCGCCGTTAGTTTCTGTTAAAGCTTTTTTGCAGTCCATCATACCTGCGCCAGTTTTTTCACGTAATTCTTTTACCATTTGAGCAGTGATTGCCATATTTTTCATCCTCCTAAAATATGTATTTATACCTTTTATAAAGGTGTTTATACCTTAAAAAAGGTGATAAAAGGCCGAACCCCTTATCACCTTTCCAACTTTGTTACGCAGTAACAGTTTCTTCACCTTGTTTTGCTTCAAGGATCGCGTCTGCCATTTTAGATGTAAGAAGTTTTACAGCACGAATTGCATCATCGTTTGCTGGAATAACGTGATCGATTTCGTCTGGATCACAGTTTGTATCAACGATACCGATGATTGGAATGTGTAATTTGCGTGCTTCAGCAACTGCAATACGCTCTTTACGAGGGTCTACTACGAATAATGCACTTGGAAGACCTTTCATATCTTTAATACCGCCTAAGAATTTCTCAAGACGCTCTAACTCTTTTTTAAGTTGAACAACTTCTTTCTTAGGAAGTACTTCGAAAGTACCATCTTCTTGCATTCTTTCGATGTCTTTAAGACGCTTGATACGCTTTTGGATTGTTTGGAAGTTTGTTAAAGTTCCGCCTAACCAACGTTGGTTAACGAAGTACATACCAGCACGAGTTGCTTCTTCTTTAATAGCTTCTTGTGCTTGTTTTTTAGTACCTACGAATAAGATGTCTCCACCTTCAGCAGCGATGTCGCGCATCGTTCTGTAAGCTTCCTCAACTTTTTTCACAGTTTTTTGTAAGTCGATGATGTAGATACCGTTACGCTCTGTGAAAATGTAACGCTTCATTTTTGGGTTCCAACGACGAGTTTGATGTCCGAAATGAACACCAGCTTCAAGCAATTGCTTCATAGAAATTACTGACATAATATAGTTCCTCCTAAATGGTTTTTGATATCCTCCGTTTACTTCATCTCTAAGCGAAACTACAAACGTAGCACCAACACTTAAATCAGTAAACGTGTGTACTTTGTACTGACACCACTGCTTACTATATCATACTGAAATATTACAATCAAGTCGAAAATGCGAACAATGTAAAACTTTCTTTGTTCATACTCGAATTCTAGTATTACCAACCTTCATTTCTTTTAAGCAAAAAAGTAAAACACAATTAATAGTTTTCCCAGAAAACACGCTTATGGCACTTTTCACAAGCGCCATCAATCCATTGCACAAAAAAACTCTCCTCGATCGAGGAGAGTTTTTTATAAATTAGTTTGTTTTTAATTTAGCAAGTTCCTGTAGAAACTTGTCGTTTAGCACTTTAATGTATGTTCCTTTCATACCTAAAGAGCGAGACTCAATTACACCAGCACTTTCTAATTTACGTAGTGCATTTACGATTACAGAACGAGTAATTCCTACACGATCAGCAATTTTACTTGCAACAAGTAAACCTTCTGTTCCATTTAATTCTTCGAAGATATGCTCAATTGCTTCTAACTCACTGTAAGATAATGAGCTAATCGCCATTTGAACAACAGCTTTACTACGTGCTTCCTCTTCGATTTCTTCTGCTTTTTCACGTAAGATTTCCATGCCTACAACAGTTGAGCTGTACTCAGCAAGGATTAAATCGTCATCTAAGAACTCTTGACCAAGACGAGCTAATACTAAAGTACCTAGACGCTCACCACCACCAACGATTGGTACGATTGTAGTTAAACCTTGACCAAATAATTCTCTGTTTTCTACCGGGAATGCTGTGTAAGCACTGTTCACATCTAAGTTTGAAGATGTTTCTGTAATGTTGAATAAGCTTTGTGTATATTCTTCTGGGAATTGACGTTCTGCAAGCATTTGCTTCATGCGTTCGTTTTCGATTTGTTGGTGAATTGCATAACCTAGTAATTTACCACGACGACTAACTACGAATACGTTTGCTTCGATTACTTCACACATTGTGTCAGACATTTCTCTAAAGTTTACAGGCTTCCCTGCTGCGCTCTGTAATAACGCATTTAATTTTCTTGTTTTTGCTAATAATTCCATTTCAAAAGTTCCTCCTACATGTTACTCACATATTTTTTCATCACTTGGAAACTAGGGCGAGTCACCTGATGACACTATTACAAAATAAACTGGCTCACATCTTTATTTTTAGCAATTGTTGCTAATTTCTCCTCAACGTATTGAGGGGTTATCGTTATTTTCTCTAACGTAATTTCAGATGCTTCAAACGATAAATCTTCAAGGAGCTTCTCCATAATCGTATGAAGTCTTCTTGCTCCAATATTATCTGTATCCTGATTAACTTGATAAGCAATCTCAGCAATCTTACGAATAGCTTCGTCTGAAAATTCAATTTCTATACCTTCAGTCGCTAATAATGCCATATATTGTTTAATTAACGCATTGTCAGGCTCGATTAATATTTTAACAAAATCGTCTGTCGATAATTTTGTTAATTCTACTCGAATCGGAAATCTCCCTTGCAATTCCGGAATTAAATCCGACGGTTTAGACATATGGAACGCTCCAGCTGCAACGAATAAAATATAATCCGTTTTTACTGATCCGTATTTTGTCGCAACATTCGACCCTTCTACAATTGGCAAAATGTCACGTTGCACACCTTCACGTGATACATCTACGCTATTCGACTGCTTACCAGCAATTTTGTCAATTTCATCGATAAAAATAATCCCGAGCTGTTCAGCACGATAAACAGCCTCTTGTGTAACTTCATCCATATCAATTAAGCGCTGTGCCTCTTCATTTGTCAAGAGTTTTCTTGCTTCTTTTACAGAAAGTTTACGTTTTTTTGTTTTTTTCGGCATAAAACTCCCTAACGCATCTTGGAAATTCATTCCCATTTGCTCCATGCCAGTTCCTTGTAACATATCAAACATTGACGACTGTTGCTCAGTCACTTCAATCGATACAATCTCTTCTTCAAGAAGCCCTGCAGCAAGCTTTCTCTCCACATCTTGACGTTTCTTTTCGATTTCACCATCTTCTTGTGTATCAGACGTTTGACTCGAATTTTGAGCGCCCCCAAAAAGCATCTCTAATGGATTTTTAAATCCAGATTGCTTCTCCGGACTCGGTACTAAAATTTCAACAAGACGTTGATTCGCTTGCTCTTCTGCTTTATCTTGAACTTTCACTACCATTTCTTCTTTCACGATACGAACCGATGTTTCCACAAGGTCACGTACCATCGACTCTACATCTCTACCCACATATCCAACTTCTGTGAATTTTGTAGCCTCAACCTTAATAAAAGGTGCTCCAACGAGTTTCGCCATTCGTCGTGCTACCTCTGTTTTCCCAACACCTGTCGGTCCAATCATCAAAATGTTTTTAGGTGCTATTTCATCACGTAAATTTTCAGCTAATTTACTGCGACGGTATCGATTTCTCAACGCTACAGCAACCGCTTTCTTTGCGTCTTTTTGACCGATGATATATTGATCTAATTTTTCCACAATTTGGCGCGGAGTAAAATGTAAATGCATATAAAATGCCTCCCTTACGATTCTACAATTCTTCAACAATTATGTTGTGATTCGTATAAACACAAATATCACCAGCAATCTCTAAACTCGCTTTCGCAATTTGTTTCGCTGTTAAGTGTTCACTTGCATATTGCTTTAAAGCACGACCTGCAGAAAGCGCATAATTTCCACCAGATCCAATTGCTAAAATACCATCATCCGGTTCAATCACTTCTCCTGTACCTGAAACAAGAAGCATAGTTGTTTTATCCATGACAATGAGCATCGCTTCTAGTTGACGTAACATTTTATCGCCACGCCATTGTTTTGCCATTTCAACAGCAGCACGCTGCAAGTTGCCATTATACTCTTCTAATTTCCCTTCAAACATTTCAAAAAGAGTAAATGCATCAGCAACTGAACCTGCAAAACCAGCTAAAACTTTACCTTGGAAAAGTCTGCGAACTTTACGAGCTGTATGTTTCATTACAACAGCATTTCCCATTGTCACCTGACCATCTCCAGCCATTGCACATTCTCCATTATGATGAACTGCAAATATCGTTGTAGCGTGGAAATTCCCCATAGAAAAAACTCCTTTATTTGTTTTTATAGCTTTTAAAGCAATTTATGCCCGCGGGTGATGCTTCATGTAAACAGAACGCAATCTTTCTTTAGATACATGCGTATAAATTTGTGTAGTCGACAAATTCTCATGACCTAATAGCTCCTGTACAGTACGTAAATCCGCCCCTTCATCTAACATGTGTGTAGCAAATGTATGCCTTAACATATGGGGACTTATCCGCATTGTCAGTGACGCCTTTTTAATGAGTTCATTTAAAACATAACGTACTCCACGACTTGTTAGCGGTGTACCTTTCGCATTTAAAAATACCATACGAGAGTCTTCGTCAGTCTTATTAACTAACTGTTTTCTCCCATTCTCTATATAAGTAATTAAAGAATCTTGCGCATAGCTTCCGAACGGAATATACCTTTGTTTTTTTCCTTTTCCCATTACTAAAATTGTTCCCACCGCAAAGTCAATATCGGTAAGTTGTAAATTGACACATTCACTCACACGGATTCCAGTCGCATACATCAACTCTAATAAAGCTTGATTCCTTTGACCTAATGGTGTTCCCGTGTCAGAAACTTCAAATAATTCCTCTAACTCTTCAGCATATAAAAACTTTGGGATTGACAATTCTTTTTTGGGGAGTGACGCAAGTGCAAACGGATTATCTTTTCGATAACCTTCACGCATCAAAAAACGATATAAACTTCGTAAGCTTGATACTTTTCTTGCGACAGATTTACGGGCTAACTTTTCATCGTGCAACGTCGTTAAGTACAAACGAACATCCGCGTATGTAACGTCTAAAAAAGAGGATATGCCTTCTCGCTCCATAAATTGCACAAAATGTTCTAAATCATTTTGATAACTTGCAATTGTATATTTTGAATAATTTCTTTCAATTTGTAAATATCCAACGAATAATTGTAACAATTTCTTCACATTCACACAACTCACCTCAATAAAGGCTACTAAATCGTATCACAACTTAGTAGCCTTTGCAAGAAATTTAACTAAATATTTACAAAATTTTGAATTGTTTCTAAAGCTCGTGTTGCGTATGCTTCATTTCGTTCCGCTTTCTTTTTGATCTTTTTCTCTAACGGTGCAAATAGACCGAAGTTTGCATTCATCGGTTGGAAGTTTTTAGCATTTGTTGCCGTAATGTAATTTGCCATGCTACCCATTGCAGTTACTGACGGTAATACAACTGGCTCTTCACCTTGCACAAGACGTGCAGCATTAATTCCCGCTAATAATCCTGATGCTGCTGATTCAACATATCCCTCTACTCCAGTCATTTGACCAGCGAAGAATAAATCATCACGTTGTTTATATTGATATGTTGGACGAAGCAAATTAGGTGAATTAATAAACGTATTACGATGCATTACACCATAACGTACAATCTCTGCATTTTCCAGTCCCGGAATTAACTGTAGCACTTCTTTTTGTGGTCCCCATTTTAAATGCGTTTGGAAACCTACGATATTGTATAAAGTTCCCGCTGCATCATCTTGACGCAACTGAACAACAGCATATGGCGTTTTTCCTGTTTTTGGATCTTCCAATCCAACAGGTTTCATAGGTCCAAATACTAGCGTCTGTCTCCCTCTACTTGCCATAACTTCTACTGGCATACAACCTTCAAAGAAAATTTCTTTTTCAAACTCTTTTAAAGGCACTGTCTCAGCAGCAATTAAAGCCTCATAAAAACGGTCAAACTCTTCTTCTGTCATTGGGCAATTTAAATATGCAGCTTCACCTTTGTCATAACGCGATTTTAAATATACTTTATTCATGTCAATGCTGTCTTTTTCTACGATTGGTGCTGCCGCATCGTAGAAATAGAAATAATCTTCACCTGTTAGTTCTTTTAATTGTGCAGCAAGATCAGGAGATGTAAGTGGACCTGTTGCAATAATTGTTGGTCCTTCTGGAATTTCAGTAAGCTCTTCGTTCACTACAGTTACATTCGGATGGTTTTTTACGTATTCTGTTACTTTAGCTGCGAACTCATGACGGTCTACAGCTAAAGCACCTCCAGCTGGTACAGAGCACTCGTCTGCCGCACGAATAATTACAGAATCCATTAAACGCATTTCCTCTTTAATAACTCCAACTGCATTTGTTAAAGTGTTTGCACGAAGTGAGTTACTACATACTAATTCCGCAAATTTATCTGTGTGATGAGCTGGTGTTTGCCTTACCGGCCTCATTTCATATAATCTAACTTGGACACCACGTTTTGCAATTTGGTAAGCTGCTTCACTTCCTGCAAGACCTGCGCCAATGACGTTTACTACTTGTGTTGTCATTTATATCACCTTTCCTTTTCTTCCCGAAAAAAATGTGAGCAGTTACGCTCACATTTGTTGTTCTTCTTCATAATCGCACGAAATACATTGTACTTGCACGCCTTTTTTTAACTTTTTCTCTACAAGCATGCCTTCACACTTCGGACATTTACGACCAATTGGCTTATCCCAAGATACAAAGTCACACTCTGGATACGTACCGCATCCATAGAAAAGACGTTTCTTTTTGTTACTGCGACGCTCAATAATTTGTCCTTCTTCACATTTCGGACAAGTTACACCGATTTCTTTCACAATCGCTTTTGTATTACGACAATCAGGGAAATTCGAACAAGCCATAAACTTCCCGTATTTACCCATTTTAAAGACCATTGGATGTCCGCATAATTCACAGTCTTCCCCAGCTGGCTCATCTTTAATTTCCACTTCACGCATTTCTTTTTCCGCTTTTTCTAAGCGCGGTTCAAATCCTACGTAGAAATCATCAACAATTTTCACCCAATTGGCATTTCCTTCTTCTACTTCATCAAGGCTTTGCTCCATATTGGCAGTAAATTCAATGTTAATAATTTCTGGGAAAAACTCTAAAATAAGTTCAATTACTATTTCACCAAGTTCAGTCGGAACGAAGCGTTTATTATCCAAACCTACATATCCACGTTTTTGAATCGTTTCAAGTGTAGGTACATAAGTCGACGGTCTTCCAATTCCAAGTTCTTCAAGTGTTCTTACTAGACGGGCCTCTGTATAGCGCGGAGGAGGTTGTGTAAAATGTTGCTTCGGTTCTAAATCCTTTGAAAATACAGTTTCCCCTACTTCTAAAGGCGGCAACATCTTATCCTTTTCTTCCGCACCATCATCTTTCGACTCTACATACACTTTCATAAATCCTGGAAACTTTACAACCGATCCACTTGCACGGAACTGAACATTGTTATTAATGAGTCTCGCTGTCACAGTATCCATTATAGCAGACGCCATTTGACTTGCAACAAATCGCTCCCAAATCAATTTATATAATCGAAGTTGATCACGACTTAAGAAACTTTTCAGTTCCTCTGGCTTTCTCATTACCGAAGTAGGACGAATTGCCTCATGTGCATCTTGTGCATTTGACTTTTTCGATTCTTTCTTCTTTTCTGTTCCTATGTATTCCGTACCATACGCTTCAGTGATGTAAGTACGTGCCTCTGTTTGAGCTGTTTCTGAGATACGTGTTGAATCAGTTCTCATATACGTAATAAGACCTACAGTTCCTTGTTTTCCAAGATCTATCCCTTCATACAATTGCTGTGCAAGCATCATCGTTTTCTTTGCTCGCATATTTAACTTACGTGCTGCTTCTTGTTGCAAGGAAGATGTTGTAAACGGTAATGCAGGATTACGTTTTCGCTCTTTGCGCGTTACATTTTCAACTGAAAACGCATTGTCTTTCATCTGTTCAATTATTTCATTCACTTGCGTTTCATTCGTTAATTGAACTTTTTCACCATCTACACCGTAAAAACTTGCTTCAAATGTGTCTTTTCCTTTTACAAATTCTGTTTTAATTGTCCAGAATTCTTCAGGTTCAAAGCTTTGAATTTCCTTTTCACGTTCGATGATTAAACGAACTGCTACAGATTGTACACGCCCTGCACTTAATCCTTTTTTTACTTTCTTCCATAATAAAGGACTAATATTGTAACCAACAAGACGATCAAGTATGCGTCTTGCTTGTTGTGCATCTACTAAATCCATATTAATTGCGCGAGGATGTTTAAATGATTCTTTGATTGCATCTTTCGTAATCTCATTAAACACAACCCGACAATCTGATTCAACGTCCACATTTAACGTATTCGCTAAATGCCAAGCAATCGCTTCCCCTTCGCGGTCTGGATCGGCCGCGAGATAAACTTTCTTTGCTTTTTTCGCCGCTGATTTTAAATCCTTTAAGACGGGACCTTTACCACGAATGGTAATATACTTCGGGGTGAAGTTGTTCTTTACTTCTATCCCCATTTGACTTTTTGGCAAATCGCGAACATGTCCCATAGACGCGACAACTTTGTATTTTTTCCCTAAATATTTCTCAATGGTCTTCGCCTTAGAAGGCGACTCCACGATTACGAGGTAATCTGACATGCTAGTGCCTCCTTAAGAGGTGGATTCAAGTCTTCATTAATCTTATTGATTTCTCTTGTTTTTGTCAATCAAGAATGAATATACCATACAGTGCCAATCTACCATTTGTCAATAATTGTTTAATAAAAATTTAAAAATATAAGGTTAATTTAAAATCTCCTCCAAGATATCTTCTGCATTTCTTACTAATTTTGCTCCTTGTTGAATAAGATGATTCGTTCCCGATGCCCCCTCTATAAATATAGGTCCAGGAAGCGCAAACACCTCTCTATTTTGCTCTAACGCAAGGTCTGCAGTAATAAGTGTTCCACTTCTCGATTTGGCTTCTACAACTAAAACACCTTTACTTATACCACTAACAATCCGGTTCCTTTTTGGAAAATACCATTTTTTCGGTGCATAGTGCGGAGGATACTCTGTCAATAACAATATATATTCCTTCCACATTTCATATAAATGTCTATTTTCTTTCGGATACATAAACGACAATCCGTGCCCTAATATCGCAATAGTCGGGCAATGATGCCTTACTGTAATCTCATGAGACATTGTATCTATCCCTTTTGCAAACCCACTGACAATAAGCCACTCTCTTTCTAATAAAGGGTGTAAAATAAACTTCAAACTCTCATGACCATATAATGATGGTTCTCTCGTTCCAACAACTGCTAATTTATTTACTTTATTGAGAAAATCTTTTTCTCCTTTTCCATATAAAATGAAGGGAGGATCTTGTATTTCACGTAATAATTGCGGATAATTTTCATCCCATATCGTTATATAAAAAATACGATTTTTCTCTAAATAAGATATATATTGCGGAAGATTTGAACTTTGAAGAAATTTCACTAGTTCTGAAGATTTTTTCGAGGATATTCCAGTGTAGTATTCCATTTGTTTTTCGTTAAAAGTATATATGTTCTTTAATTCTGGATCGACATATAGTAGCCTCTCCATCGCTTTCCAATAATCTGCTAGCAAGTAATGAAGATGTAATAATCGCTCTCTTTTCATCTCAATTCTCCTTACCCATAATTTTTATTATGTAAACAGAAAAAGTGTAAAAAGACACCCTCAAGTAAGAGGGTGTCTTTCAACAGATTAATAGTTTTTGCAAGTCTCAAATAAACCTTTTTCTTTTAAAACAGAGATTAGCGTTTCTCCCATAACTGCTGGAGTTTCAGCTACTTTAATGCCACAAGCTTCCATTGTTTTAATCTTTTCAGCAGCAGTTCCTTTACCGCCAGAAATGATTGCACCAGCATGGCCCATACGTTTGCCAGCAGGCGCTGTTTGACCACCAATGAAGCCTACAACAGGTTTTGTCATATTAGCTTTTACCCATTCAGCTGCCTCTTCTTCTGCTGTACCGCCGATTTCACCAATCATAATTACAGCATGTGTTTCTTCATCTTCATTAAATGCTTTTAACGCATCAATAAAGTCTGTACCGTTAACAGGGTCCCCGCCGATACCTACAGCAGTAGATTGTCCAATACCCTCTTGTGTTAACTGGTGTACAGCTTCATACGTTAAAGTACCAGAGCGCGATACGATACCTACATGACCTTTTTTATGAATGTATCCTGGCATAATACCGATTTTACATTCATCAGGCGTGATAACACCTGGGCAGTTTGGTCCAAGTAAACGTGTATGTTTACCAGCCATATATCTCTTTACGTTTACCATATCTAATACAGGAATTCCTTCAGTAATACATACTACTAAATCAATTTCTGCATCAACTGCTTCCATAATTGCATCAGCCGCAAAAGCGGGTGGAACGTATACAACTGAAGCGTTTGCGCCTGTTGCTTTCACTGCATCTTCTACAGTATCAAATACTGGTACACCTTCAATATCAGTGCCACCTTTACCTGGCGTTACACCACCGACAATTTTCGTACCGTATTCAATCATTTGTTTTGTATGGAATAAACCTTGAGAACCTGTAATACCTTGAACAATAACTTTTGTATCTTTATTAACTAATACGCTCATTTTTCTCCCCCGCTTTCTATTAGCCCACTAGTGAAACAATTTTTTGTGCACCGTCTGCCATAGATTCTGCTGCAACAATATTTAAGCCAGACTCATTTAAAATTTTCTTACCTAGTTCTACGTTTGTACCTTCAAGACGTACAACTAAAGGTAACTCAAGACCTACCTGTTTCGTTGCTTCAATAACACCTTCTGCAATAACATCACACTTCATAATGCCACCAAAAATGTTAACGAAGATACCTTTTACATTTTTGTCAGAAAGGATAATTTTGAATGCTTCTGTAACTTTTTCGGCAGTTGCACCGCCACCAACATCTAAGAAGTTAGCTGGGTCACCGTGGTAATGTTTAATGATATCCATTGTAGCCATCGCTAAACCTGCACCATTAACCATACAACCGATATTTCCATCTAAAGGAATGTAGTTTAAGTCGTATTTTGAAGCTTCAATTTCTTTTGCATCTTCTTCGTCAAGATCACGAAGCTCTAAAATGTCTTTATGGCGATATAACGCATTAGAATCAAAGTTTAATTTTGCATCTAGTGCCATAACTTTACCTTCACCTGTTGTAACAAGTGGGTTAATCTCAGCGATAGAGCAATCTTTTTCAATAAACGCACGGTATAAGCCCATCATAAACTTCACAGCTTGTCCTACAAGCTCTTTTGGAATATTGATGTTAAATGCAATTCGGCGCGCTTGGAAACCTTGTAAGCCTACTGCCGGATCAATATATTCTTTAAAGATTTTTTCAGGTGTTTTTTCTGCTACTTCTTCAATTTCTGTTCCGCCTTCTTCAGAAGCCATTAAAACAACTTGAGAAGTTGCACGATCTAAAACTAGACCTACATAATATTCTTTTTTTATATCGCAACCTTCTTCGATAAGTAAGCGTTTTACTTCCTTACCTTCAGGACCTGTTTGATGTGTCACAAGTGTAGTTCCTAAAATGCTTTCTGCATATGTACGAACTTCATCTAAATTTTTTGCAACTTTTACTCCGCCAGCTTTGCCGCGTCCACCAGCGTGAATTTGTGCTTTCACTACACATACATCTGTTCCTAATTCTTTCGCTGCTTCTACAGCTTCTTCTACTGTAAATGCAACCTTCCCGTTCGGAACGCTAACCCCATAGCTTCTAAGGACTGCCTTACCTTGGTACTCATGGATATTCATGGTCCCATCCTCCCCTGTTTTCCTGTTTTACTCGAAAAGTTTTTTAATGTTTAAAAAACATTACATTGCCATTGTATAAGATGATTGGCACGCTGTCTACAATAAAGTGTCAGAAAACTGAAATCGCTTTATTCTTTTTCGAAAATAGTAATGTTTATATGCCAAAATAAAAAATAAGCTGCATATTTACAGCTTATTTTTGAATCATATCTTTAATTGGCGCGAATGACTTTCGGTGTTCCTCTAATACTCCATGCACTTCAATTGCCTCTAAATGTTGCTTTGTGCCATATCCCATATGTTGCTCAAATCCGTATTCAGGATACTTCTCTCCCAGTTCTTTCATCATACGATCTCTCGTTACTTTTGCGATAATGGATGCAGCTGAAATCGAAACACTTTTCGCATCACCTTTAATAATTGAAGTTTGCGGAATTGGTGTGGGAAGCTTCATCGCATCAATTAATAAATGTTGGGGTGTATAAGATAAATTTGCAACAGCATCTAACATCGCTTGTTTCGTTGCTTGGTAAATATTAATTTCATCAATAACTTGCGGTGATACAATTCCAACTCCAATTGCAATCGCTTGTACTTTTATTTCATCATAAAAACGCTCACGTTTCGCTTCACTCAGCTTTTTTGAGTCATTTAACCCTGGAATATAAAAATCCTCAGGAAGAACGACAGCTGCCGTCACAACAGGCCCAGCCAATGGCCCGCGCCCTACTTCATCAATACCTGCGATATATGTGACCCCTTTTTCACGCAAAGCATTTTCATACTTGGACATTTCAAAAAACTTCTCTTTTTCTTTCTGTTCTAACTCTTTTTGTTTATACCACTTCAAAACGAGCTTTTGAACGCCTTTTCGCTCATCTTTCATTAACAGTTGAAAGCGATCATCTTCTTCATTCATAATTTCTTTCAATACATTTTCCGCTTCTTTTATCGTCATTGTTTGCATTTATACAAGCTCCTTTTTAAACGTATCCAAAAAGAAAAGACGCACAAACGCACGTCTTATACTTCTTCTATTTTTTCCACATCTTCTACTTGCTCTGCAAACTCTTCCGGTGTCTCAAACGTCATTTTTCCAAGTTTGCCACCACGAAGCTCACGAAGTACAAGCTCAGATGTCTTATCATAATCAATCATTCCGCCGCCCATTAAGCAGCCTCTATTTTTTCCAATTGCATCGAATAATTCCACAATATCTTCTGGAATCTCATTTAAATTGTAGCGTTCTTTCAAGCGTTCTGGATAATGTTTCTCCATAAAACGTAATGCGTAAACAGCTACATCTTGTAAATTTAAAATTGAATCTTTAATTGCACCCGTCGTCGCTAAGCGAAGACCCACTAATTGATCTTCAAATTTAGGCCACAGAATACCTGGCGTATCTAACAATTCCATTTCCTTCCCAACTTTAATCCATTGTTGAGCTGTTGTCACACCTGGACGATCTCCTGTTTTAGCAATATTTTTCTTTGCCAATTTATTAATTAATGTAGATTTACCAACATTTGGTATACCTACAATTAATGCGCGAATCGCTCTCGGTCTAATACCTTTTGCAACCATTTTATCAAATTTTTCTTTAACAAGCACTTTACAAGCTGCTGCAATTTCTTTCATACCTTGTCCAGCTTGCGCATTAATCGAAATTGCCATATGGCCTTTTTCTTTAAAATATGCGATCCATTGTTTTGTTAAACGATCATCTGCCATATCCGCTTTATTTAAAACAACAAGCCTCGGCTTATGTGTAATGATTTCATCAATCATTGGGTTTCGAGATGATAATGGTAATCGAGCATCTACAAGCTCAATTACAACATCAATTAATTTTAATTTCTCCGTTACTTGGCGTCTAGCCTTCGCCATATGCCCTGGAAACCATTGAATTACCATGTTGCCACCTTCTTTTTCATTTATTTCACAATACGTGCGTCTTCTAACGGCCAATATAACATATTGGCTTTACCAATTACTTGATCCTTTGAAATCGTACCGATTGAACGGCTATCTTTACTAAAACGACGATTATCACCTAAAACAAATAATTGATCTTTTGGAACAGTTTTCTTGCCTGTCATTTCTTCAAGATTAAAATCATATGTAAGCGGTCCGTCAGCAATTTGCTTTTTCTGCTTGTCTAAATACGGCTCCTCATAAGCCTTTCCGTTAACATACAGTTTATCATTACGATACTCTATTTCATCGCCTGGCAGGCCTATAATGCGCTTAATGTAATCTTTATCTTCTGTTGCTCGAAATACGATAATATCAAAGCGTTTTGGATCTCCAATGTGATAACCAATTTTATTCACAATCATTCGATCACGATCATGTAAGGTAGGTGCCATCGATACCCCGTCTACGAGAATTGGAGCAAAGAAAAACTGTCTAATAACACCAGCTAATACAACAGCAATCAAAATTGCTTTAATCCATTCCCAAAGTGAACTCTTCTCTTTTTTCATGCATTTCCCCTCCACGGTTATGTAAGCTGTTCGTATTATACCAAAATTTCATATAGATTGGAAAAAGGGAGCTTGTGCATTTACAAGCTCCCATACATGTCTTATCGAATTTCTTTAATACGTGCTTTTTTACCGCGAAGGTTACGTAAGTAGTATAACTTAGCACGACGTACTTTACCACGGCGAAGTACTTCGATTTTCGCGATTCTTGGCGTGTGAACTGGGAATGTACGCTCAACACCTACACCGTAAGAAATCTTACGAACTGTGAATGTTTCACTAATTCCGCCACCACGACGTTTAATTACAACACCTTCGAAAAGCTGAATTCTTTCACGAGTTCCCTCAACAACTTTTACGTGTACACGTAAAGTGTCACCAGGACGGAATGAAGGAAGGTCAGTTTTTAATTGGCCTTTTGTAATTTCTGCGATTAATTGTTGCATATTAAATTCTCTCCTTTAAACAGATGCTCTTATAAAGTCTTAATAAATTACAGCGGAACATCGTTAATACGGCTACTGATTTCAGTAGCACAAATGTTATAATAGCATATTACTAGGCCTGTTGCAATAGCAAATATATGAAGTTATTACTGCTCTCGCTTTATTTCCTCAAGCCATTTTTTCTCTTGTTTAGATAGATCTCTATCATCTAACAAATCAGGTCTACGCGTATACGTACGGCGCAAAGATTCCTTATGTCGCCATTCGTCAATATTTTTATGATTCCCTGACATTAATACATCCGGTACCTTCATACCACGAAAATCAGCCGGACGTGTATAATGAGGATGCTCTAATAAACCTGTACTAAACGAATCCTCCACTTGTGAAGCATGATTTCCTAGCACGCCTGGCAAGAGACGTACAACACTATCAGTAATAACCATAGAAGCTAATTCTCCGCCCGTTAATACATAGTCACCAATAGAAATCTCATCCGTTACGAGATGCTCACGAATTCGTTCGTCATACCCTTCATAATGCCCACATACAAAGATCAAATGTTCTTCCTCTGCAAGCTCTTCCGCTTTCTTCTGCGTAAATCTTTCGCCCTGCGGACACATTAAGACAACTCTCGGCTTACGCTCTGTCTCTTTCGTCAAATCTTCTACAGCATCAAAAATAGGCTGAGGAGTAAGCACCATACCAGCTCCTCCGCCGTAAGGATAATCGTCTACGCTATTATGCTTACTTGTTGTATAATCACGAAAGTTAACAACACGAAGGTTTACCGCTTCTTTTTCTTGCGCCTTCTTTAATATAGAAGATCCAAATACACCGGTAAACATGTCTGGGAACAACGTTAAAATATCAATTTTCATTATAGCAACCCTTCCATTACATGAATGGTTACTAATTTATTTTCAATATTAACTTGAAGTACAACGTCATCAATATAAGGAATTAAAAGATCTTGACCCTTCGGACGTTTAATCACCCAAACATCATTTGCACCAGGAGAGAGAATTTCTTTGATTGTCCCTAGCGCTTCTCCTTCTTCCGTTACAACGCTGCAACCAATAATTTCGTGATAGTAGTATTCACCTTCAGCAAGTTCGCCTAACTGCTCTTCTGGTACTTTTATTAAAGAACCTTTAAACTTCTCTACTTCATCTACATTGTTATATCCTTCAAATGTTAATAAATCGAATGTCTTATGTTGGCGATGAGAAGTTACCTTCACCGGAAGGTAGTCTGTGTCTTTCTCATTCGATATGTATAGTGTGTTTCCTACTTTATATCGCTCTTCTGGAAAATCAGTACGAGAAATAACACGGATTTCTCCTCTTACGCCATGAGTATTTACAATTTTCCCTACGTTAAACCATTTTGTCATAAATAGTATGTCACCCCTGGTTTCTATATAAATTAAGCATCTCCATTTCATAGATGGAACATGCAATCTCTATTTAAATGTTAAAAAAGGGAGAGGAATAACTCCTCGCCCTTTTTACGTTTATTGAATTTCCAGTGTTACTTTTTCATCATTATGATGTCCCACTGAATACAAGAGCATTCGAATCGCTTTCGCAACTCTCCCTTGCTTTCCAATGACTTTTCCAACATCCTCAGGATGTACAGTTAATCGATACTTTATCTCTCCGTTGTAAAGTTCCTGTGTAACTTTTACATCTTCAGGATGATCGACAAGAGGCTTGACAATCGTCTCGACTAACTTCTTCATAGTCATTGCCTCAATTACTTACCTTGTTTAGATAAGTGGAATTTCTCCATGATACCTTGGTTAGAGAATAAGTTACGAACTGTATCAGATGGTTTAGCACCATTTCCTAACCATTTTAATGCTGCTTCTTCGTTGATCTTAACTTCAGCTGGTTGAGCAACTGGATTGTAAGTTCCGATTTCCTCAATGAAACGTCCGTCACGAGGAGAACGAGAATCTGCAACAACTACACGATAGAAAGGAGTTTTTTTAGCTCCCATACGTTTTAAACGAATTTTAACTGCCATTTATAAAGCACCTCCGAATTTATTTCACACAGATAATTATATTAGCAAAAAGACTATTGCTTTGTAAAGTATTTTTTCTTAACAGAGCCATCTTTTTTTCCTTACATGAATGGAAACTTCAATCCACCTAGTCCTTTTTTCTTGCCTTTTTGCATTCCAGTCATCGTCTTCATCATTTTTTTCATGTCATCGAATTGTTTGATTAGACGATTGATTTCTTGTACAGTTGTACCGCTACCTTTGGCAATGCGCTTTTTGCGACTAGCATTGATTATTTCCGGTTGTTCTCGTTCTAATTTAGTCATAGAACGAATAATTGCCTCAATATGCCCAATTTGTTTTTCATCAACTTGCGCATTTTTCAGCCCTTTAATTTTATTTGCACCAGGAAGCATTCCTAACAATTCATCAAGCGGCCCAAGTTGACGCACTTGTCCAAGTTGTTCTAGGAAATCGTCAAGTGTAAACGAAAGCGTACGCATTTTTTGCTCAAGTTCTTTTGCTTTCTCTTCATCAACTGTAGCTTGCGCTTTTTCAATCAATGTTAAGACATCGCCCATCCCTAAAATACGGGATGCCATACGCTCTGGATGGAACGCTTCAATTGCATCTAGTTTTTCACCCATACCAGCAAATTTAATCGGTGTGTTTGTTACAGCCTTAATAGATAATGCAGCACCACCGCGCGTATCACCATCTAATTTCGTTAATACAACACCTGTTAAACCTAACTGTTCATGGAAACTTTGTGCAACATTTACCGCGTCTTGTCCCGTCATCGCATCGACAACAAGGAAAATTTCATCCGGTTTCGCAACTTCTTTAACTTTCGCTAATTCATCCATTAGTTCTTCATCAATATGCAGGCGACCCGCTGTATCGATTAAAACATAATCATGATGATCTTCTTTTGCTTTTGCAATCGCTTGTTTCGCAATTTCAACAGGACTTACTTGATCTCCTAAAGAAAATACAGGCATGTCCAATTGCTTCCCTAATGTTTCAAGCTGTTTAATTGCTGCTGGACGGTAAATATCAGCTGCAACAAGCATCGGTTTACGATTATGCTTTTTACGAAGCAAATTCGCAAGCTTACCTGTCGTCGTTGTTTTACCCGCACCTTGCAGACCAACCATCATAATAACAGTCGGTGGCTTATTAGCAACAGCAATTTTGCTTTGCTCTCCGCCCATAAGTTCTGTAAGTTCTTCCTGTACAACTTTAATTACTTGTTGTCCAGGTGTCAAACTTTTCATTACATCTTGTCCGACAGCACGTTCAGACACACGCTTCACAAAATCTTTTACTACTTTAAAGTTAACATCTGCTTCTAAAAGAGCTAGACGAACTTCTCTCATCATTTCTTTCACATCGGCTTCAGAAACTTTTCCTTTGCCGCGGATTTTTTGCATTGTCTGTTGAAGTCGGTCGGCTAATCCTTCAAATGCCATATTGCCGCCCTCCTAATCTAATTTTTCGATAGCTTCAACAACTTGTTTCATTTCTTCATTCACATGCTCTTCTTCGCTGATTAGCTGTTTTAGCTTTGCAACAAGTCGCTGTCGCTCTTGAAACTTTTGAAGTAATACTAATTTTTCTTCATATTCTTCAAGCATCGCTTCAGTCCGTTTAATGTTATCATACACGGCTTGGCGACTTACATCAAATTCTTCCGCAATTTCACCAAGAGATAAATCATCTAGATAATAAAGCGACATATAACTTCTTTGTTTTTGCGTTAACAACGATTGATAAAAATCAAATAAATAGTTCATTCTCGTTGTTTTTTCGAGCATGTTGGATCATCCTTTGTTAAGTGATTTCCCTTTACATGAATTAGTTTACATGGAGTCCAAAAGAGTGTCAAGTTTTTTTCTTAACATCATATGTTTTTATAGAAAAAGAAGCGGAAATACCGCTTCTTTCGCTTATACTTCTTCTGTTTCTACTAAGTTCGCAAATAAACCATACACATATTGTTCTGGATCAAACTGCTGCAAATCATCCATTTGCTCTCCTAATCCAACAAACTTCACCGGTACATCCATTTCGTTACGAATCGCTAATACAATACCACCTTTAGCAGTTCCATCTAACTTCGTTAAAACAATACCAGTTACATTCGTTGCCTCCCGGAATGTTTTCGCTTGGCTTAAACCGTTTTGTCCTGTTGTTGCATCAATAACAAGCAATACTTCATGAGGAGCACCTGGTACTTCACGCTCAATTACACGCTTCACCTTCTCTAACTCTTTCATTAAGTTTACTTTATTTTGCAAGCGTCCTGCTGTGTCACATAGTAATACATCTACCTTACGTGCTTTCGCAGCTTGTACAGCGTCATACATAACCGCCGCTGGATCAGATCCAGATCCTTGTTTAATCACTTCTACACCAACACGATCGCCCCATACTTCTAATTGTTCAATCGCCCCAGCACGGAATGTGTCTCCTGCTGCCAATAGGACTGACTTACCTTCTGATTTAAACTTATGCGCCAGTTTACCAATTGTTGTCGTTTTTCCTACACCGTTAACACCAACAAATAAAACAACCGTTAATTGGTCCTCTTGCATATTAATTTCGTTACTAAAATCGCTGTCACCTTTGTAAATTCCCACTAGTTTTTCTGAAATAACAGCTTGTACTTCTTTTGGATCTTGAATGTTACGACGTTGTACTTCTTCTTTCAATTGATCAATTAATTCCATTACCGTCGCAACGCCAACGTCTGCACCAATTAAGATTTCTTCTAACTCTTCGAAGAAATCTTCGTCCACTTTACGGTAACGATACACTAAATCATTCACTTTATCCGCAAATGAATTTCTAGTTTTTTCTAATCCGTGTTTAAATTTCTCTGTTACTGTATCCGTTTGTTTTGAAATTTTTTCTTTTAGTTTTTTAAAAAAACTCATACTTTCCCATCCTTCCTATTCACTTGCAATAAGTTCTTCTCCGGCATCTAAACGAACCGAAACAAGTTTAGATACCCCTGATTCTTGCATTGTTACACCGTACAACACATCAGACTCTTCCATTGTACCTTTTCTATGTGTAATTACAATAAACTGCGTCTCATCACTAAATTTCTTTAAATACTGTGCAAAACGAGCTACATTCGCTTCATCAAGGGCGGCCTCTACCTCATCTAGTACACAGAACGGTACTGGGCGCACTTTTAAAATACCAAATAAAAGCGCAATTGCCGTTAAAGCACGCTCTCCACCTGAAAGTAAACCTAAGTTCTGCAATTTCTTCCCTGGCGGTTGTGCTACAATATCAATACCCGTATTTAGTAAATCCTCTGGATTAGTCATTACTAAATCCGCTCTACCGCCTCCAAATAATTCAGAGAATACCGATTGAAATTCCATTCTAATGCCTTCAAACGTAGTAGAAAAGCGCTTTTTCATTTCTTCATCCATTTCGGTAATAAGCTGGTGCAATGTCGTTTTCGCTTCTTCTAGATCGTCTCTCTGCTCTAGTAAGAATGTATGACGCTCCGCTACACGTTCATATTCATCAATTGCCCCTAGGTTCACTGTACCTAACTCTTCTATGGATAATTTGATTAATTTTACTTTCTTACGCGCATCTTCTGCAGGCATTGTCATTGTATATTTTAGTTTCGCCGCTTCAAATGAAATCGTATATGTTTCACGTAAATGTTGTAATCTATTTTCCAACTCTACATCAAGTCGGTTTATTCTCACTTCTTGATCTTTCAACATTTCAAGAATATATTTATGTTTACCTGTCGTTTCTTTCAAATTGCGTTCTAAATGTTCTACTCTCTCTTGCAACGATACACGTTGTTCACGACGAGAGCGAATTAATTCTGAAGTTTGATTACGATCATACGCTTTCTTCTCAATCATATTCGTAATTTGCTCTTCACCACTTGAATTAGATGTCATTTCTTGTTTTAAGAATGCTAAATCCTCTTTCGTTTTTACAAGTGTCGTATCCGTTTCTTCTTTTTCCTTCGTCAATCGTTCAACTTTTTCTTTTTGATTAGATAAGCGTTGTTGCTTTTCAGCTGCCAGCACTTTTAATTCAGTCATTTCTTTTTGAACTTTTTCTTTCGAAGAATGTTGCTCACTTTTTTGTTTTGTTAAAGCTACAATTTTACTATCTAACTCAGTGATATCAGCTTGAAGATTCGCTAAAATCCCTTCTAACTCCTCTTTACGCCCTTGCATTTTTACTCGATCTTGTAAAAACCCTTCAATCTCTAAATCATAAATAGACAAGCGGTCATTAATACGATGTTCTTCTAATTCTAAACGATTAATCTCTTCTCTTAATTTCTGCTCTTCTACACGATCCACTTCTACAGTTTGCCTTAGTTCGCGTATTTTCACTTCTTTTTCTTGAATCTCTTGTTTTACTGCTTTAACAAAGTTTTCTAACTTCGTTGTTTTTTCTTCCATATCAGTTAACTTGCGAGTCCACTCTTCCAGTTCACGTTGGCGTCCTAATAAAGAAGATTTCGCTTGTTTTACCGCCCCACCAGTCATAGAACCGCCAGGATTCACTACGTCACCTTCAATTGTTACAATGCGATAACGGTATTGCAGTTGTTTCGCCAACTCATTTGCTCCGCGTAAATCTTTCGCAACAATAACAGTACCTAATAAATTTGAAACTACATTTTCATATTTATTGTTGTACTGCACAAGTTCTGCCGCCACACCTACAAACGATGGGTGTTGATTTACAATGCGTAATTGCTCAAATGATAACGATCTGCTTTTAATAACAGCTTGCGGTAAAAACGTTGCACGTCCATGTTTATTTTGCTTTAAAAATGCAATCGCATTACGAGCATGCTCCTCTGTTTGTACAACAATATGCTGCATCGCTGCACCTAGAGCGATTTCCATTGCAACTTCGTATTCTTTCGGAACCGTTAACAGTTCCGCAACAGCACCCTCGATACCTTGCAACCTATTTTCTCTAGCTTTCAATACTTCACGTACACCTTGATAGAAGCCAGAATAATCTTCTTGCATCTCTTCAAGCATTTCTTTTCGAGAACGTGCCTGTTGCACAAATTGGTATGCTTGGTATAGTTTTGTTTCATTTTCACTATACTGCGTCTTACATTTCCCAAGTGCCGCCTCTGTCTTCTGTATGTTTGAGAGAATGCCAGCTACTTTTTCTTTCGCTTGTTCGTAACTTTCTACAAGTTTCGTCTTTTTCGCTGTAATTTCCATACGCATTTCTACATATTTCGCATTCTCTTCATCTAGACGCTCGTTTTTAGACGTTTGCTGTTTAGATTGTTCTTCAATCATAGATAATTCATTGCGATGACTAGCTTGTTGATTTAAAAGTTCAATATAGTCACCTTTTAAATTCTCAATCTGTTCCTCTAAATTGTCAGCAAAAGTAGCAAGCAATTGCTCATTATCATGCAATTTTTGCTCCAACTCTTTTACTTCATTCACAAATTGCATTAAAGCTTCTGTACTTGACTCAATCTCACCATCGTAAATTTTAGCTTTCTCTGTTAATTCAACAATTAACTGCTCAAGTTGCGCACAATGCGTCGTAGCATTTTGCTTTCTCTCTTTTAACAACTCGCGCTGCCCTTCTAGTTTTTCTAGCTCTTTACTAGAAAGAAGAAGTACCTCTTGCAACGAGTCTACAGACTCATCTACCGCTTGTAATTGTCCTCGTAATTCCTCAAGTTCTTCTTCACTTTTTTGTAAATTCGTTGACATTTTAGCTTCTTCGTTTTTATTATGCCCAAACTGATTTCGAAGTGCTTCCCATTTCTCATGCAATTCTTCAATTTCATGGACAATAAGCGCAGCTTCTACTTTCTCTAATTCTTCTTTATTCTCAAGATAATCTTTCGCAATAGAAGCTTGTCTTTCTAAAGGTTCTACTTGACTACTTAATTCATGAATTATATCTTGTACACGATTTAAGTTTTCTTGTGTTTCTTCTAATTTTCCTTCAGCTTTCTTTTTGCGAAGTTTGTATTTTAGTACGCCTGCCGCTTCTTCAAATACACCTCGACGCTCTTCTGACTTACTACTTAAAATCTCTTCCACTTTCCCCTGGCTAATAATTGAAAAAGCTTCTCTTCCCATACCAGAGTCCATAAATAAATCAATAATATCTTTCAATCTACATGATTGTTTATTAATATAAAAATCACTTTCACCTGAACGAGATACACGACGTGTTACACACACCTCATTGTATTCAATTGGTAAACGTTGATCTTCATTATTTAAAGTTATTGTTACTTCAGCAACATTAACCGCTCTCCTCGTATCACTGCCTGCAAAAATAATATCCTCCATCTTTGCACCACGTAATGATTTTGCAGATTGTTCACCAAGTACCCAGCGAATTGCATCAGTAATATTACTTTTCCCGCTTCCATTAGGTCCTACTACAGAAGTTACACCCGGGACAAAATCAACAGATACACGCTCAGCAAAAGACTTAAACCCTGCTATTTCTAATCTTTTTAAAAACACGAAAGGCCTTCCTCCTATTCTCCGTCTTTATAAATGTTCTCTATACAAAAACAAGCTATTATACGGATTTACCTTCTTTTTATTTACAAACAAAAAGAAAGTTTCATTCTATGCACAAGGAATCCCCCTCATTCAAAGGGGGATTCCTTATAGTTGTTCTTTTAATTTTTTCAATGCTTCTGCAGCAGCTTGTTGTTCTGCTTCTTTTTTCGACTTACCACTACCAAGACCTAAAGCTACGTTATTTAACGTAACACGTGACACAAATTCTCGATTGTGAGCTGGTCCTTTTTCTTGCAAAATTTGATACTCAACATTGCCACTACCATCACGCTGAATCAATTCTTGTAACTGACTCTTATAATCCATCACATGAGAAAAAGCACCCTCATTAATTTTCGGATATACAATTTCTTTTAAGAATTCCCAAACTGTTTCTAACCCTTGATCAAGATAAAGGGCACCAATAAACGCTTCAAAGACATCCGCTAATAAAGCTGGTCGTTCACGTCCACCTGTCATTTCTTCACCTTTTCCTAATAAAACAAGGCTACCAAATGACAATTCGTTCGCAAAACGAACAAGAGATGGCTCACATACAATAGCTGCACGTAGTTTTGTTAACTCTCCTTCGCTCATTGTCGGATATTTTTGAAACAGATACTGCGATACAGTAAGTTCCAATACTGCATCTCCAAGAAATTCAAGACGCTCATTATCTTCATGCGGTTTTTTTCGATGCTCATTCACATACGATGAATGCGTAAATGCTTGAATCAATAATTTTTCATCTGTAAACGTAATACCTATCTTTTCTTGAAACACTTTAAATGCTTCACGATATTTTGTTTCGTATTTTTTTTCTCTATATTTTCGGTACGGCATAGGTCCCTCCAGATATAAGCCAGAAAGCCCCGCTAAAAAACGGGACTTCACTTAAGCATTATAGATGACTCTCTATGTAAGTCACAGCATCGCCAACAGTAGCAATCTTTTCAGCATCTTCATCAGAAATTTCCATTTCGAATTCATCTTCTAATTGCATTACAAGTTCTACTACATCTAGGGAGTCTGCTCCTAAATCTTCCTTGAAGCTTGCAGCTGGTACTACCTCAGTCTCTTCTACTCCTAAACGATCAACGATGATTTTTGTTACGCGCTCTAAAACATCTGCCATATTCCATTCACCTCCCCTCAAATATTATATTAAATATTGACCAAAAAAACTAGGTGAAATCGATTCTTTTATTACATTACCATACCGCCATCAACATTTAACGTTTGACCTGTAACATATTTGCTTTGATCAGAAGCAAAAAACGTTACAGCATTCGCGATATCTTGCGCTTCACCAAATTGAGCAGCTGGAATAACTTTTAACATTTCGGCTTTAATATTCTCATCTAGTACATCAGTCATATCAGTCGCAATAAAGCCTGGCGCAATTGCATTCACAGTAATATTTCGACTTGCTAACTCTTTTGCAGATGTTTTTGTTAATCCAATAACACCCGCTTTAGCAGCAACATAATTAGCTTGCCCTGGGTTTCCTATAACACCCACAACAGAAGCGATATTTATAATTCTACCGTGACGTTGACGCATCATATAACGAGATACTGCTTTTGTACATAAGAATACACCTTTTAAGTTTGTATTAATAACTGTATCCCATTCTTCTTCTTTCATACGCATTAATAAATTATCTTTTGTTACACCAGCATTATTTACAAGAATATCAACTTGTCCAAATGTATCTACTGTTTGTTTCACCATATTTGTAACATCATCAGCATTTGCAACATCTGCTTTTACCGCAATCGCATCAGAACCTAATTTCTTAATTTCATCTACTACTTCATTTGCTTTTTGTTCATTACCTGCATAATTTACTACTACATTTGCCCCTTGTTTCGCTAAATCGATCGCAATCGCGCGACCAATTCCACGTGAAGCGCCAGTTACTAATGCTACCTTCCCTTTTAACATCAGTTTTCTCCTCTCAAATTTGAAATGGTATCTTTTAATGTCTCTTCATCATATATCGCATATGCTTTTACTGATGAATCAATTGACTTCATAAGTCCAGCAAGTACTTTTCCAGGTCCAATTTCAATAAATGTATCTACTCCCTGCTTCACCATACATTCAATAGACGGGTACCATAATACAGGCGAATAAAGCTGTTCGATTAACTTTTCTTGAATGTCGGCACCACGTGTAATAACATCCGCCGTAACATTTGCAATAACAGGAATATTCGTATCATGAATTGTAATTTCATTCAAAACACTTTGGAACTTCTCAGCTGCCGGCTTCATAAGTGAAGAATGGAATGGCCCACTTACTTTTAGTGGAATTGCTCTCTTTGCACCATTTTCTTTCGCTCTTTGAGAAGCAAGCTCTACGCCTTGCTTCGTTCCAGAAATTACAATTTGCTTCGTACTATTCATATTAGCGATTTGCACTGCATATCCTTCACTTGTTACTTCTTCTGTAACTTGTTTCAGCATATGTGGGTCAGCACCTAATATAGCTGCCATTGCACCTTCCCCGCCCGGAACAGCTTCTTCCATATATTCCCCGCGTTTCCTTACAGCATATACCGCATCTTCAAAAGTGAATGCACCAGCTGCTACAAGAGCGCTATATTCACCTAAACTATGACCAGCGACAAAGTCAGGTGTAATGTCATACTCTTTCAAAGCTGTCAAAATAGCAAAACTCGTTGTTAATAATGCAGGTTGAGCATTTGTTGTTAATGTAAGCTTTTCCTGCGGTCCTTCAAAAATCACTTCTGAAAGTGAATCTTGTAACACCTCATCTGCTTTTGCAAACACTTTTGCAACCTCTTTATTATTCTCTGCTAATTGTTTACCCATTCCAACTGCCTGTGAACCTTGGCCCGGAAAAAGAAATGCTATTTTTCCCATTTCAAATCCTCCTCTTATTGGAGTGACTCTTTCTCCATTACGCTTGAAATTGTAGGAATTACTTCTTTCGCTACCATTTCTCTCGTTTGACGAATCGCACTAAATATCGACTGGTCATTAGAAGAACCGTGAGCCTTAATGACAGGTGCTTTCAATCCAAATAATGCAGCTCCCCCGTACTCCGAATAATCCATTTTATCTTTTAATACCATAAGTTTTGGCTTTAATACCGCCGCTGCTAATTTGCTCGTAAACGAACTCATTAGTTGTTCTTTCAACATAGAGAATAGCGCAAGTGCTGTTCCTTCTAATGATTTCAACGCTACATTCCCTGTAAAACCATCACATACAACAACATCTGCTACACCTTGCAATAAATCTCTTGATTCAACGTTCCCAACGAAATTAATTGGCGCATCCTTAAGCATTGCAAATACTTGCTTTGAAAGCTCGTTTCCTTTTCCATCCTCTGTTCCAACGTTTAATAGTCCAACACGAGGATTTTCAATTCCTCTTACCTTCTCAGCATAAACAGATCCCATTACTGCATATTGATATAAATGAATTGGTTTTGCATCAACATTTGCTCCAACATCTAACATAACAAAACCTTTTCCATCTACAGTTGGCATTGTAGGCGATAAAGCTGGTCGCTCAATTCCTTCCATGCGACCGACAACAAATAATCCAGCTGCCATTAAAGCTCCTGTACTACCTGCGGATATACAAGCGTCTGCTTCTCCATCCTTTACTTGCTGTGCCGCAAGTACCATTGAAGCTTGTTTTTTTCGACGAACCGCTCTTACTGGTTCCTCCGTCGATTCTATTTTTTCGTCTGTATGAAGAATAGTAATTCGTTCATCACTCGTTAAATATTGACGAATTTCCTCTTCTTTCCCTACTAACGTAATATGTAAATCAGAATATTCCTTAATAGCTTTCATTGCCCCTAATACTACAGCCTTTGGAGCGTGATCTCCGCCCATTGCATCTATTGCGATTTTCATAAGTTGTTACCTTCCTCACTATAATTACTAGATCGATACATTTCAAAAGTGCCTGTAAAAACAAGTTCTTCTCCAACGAAGCTACGCACTTTGACAACCGTCCGTCCCTTATCATTCTCTACATCTTCAACGCGCGCTTTTGCAACAACACGCTCTCCTAATTTCACAGGGCGAATGTATCGAATGGTAGACTTTGCAGTTAAAGCTAATTCTTCATCAATAACCGCAACAGCTAGTGAGTTTGCTTGCGCAAACAGATGATGCCCACGGGCAATTTGATTTCTTTTAAATACATGTTCTACCTTTACTTCAAAGATAGAGATTGCATGTCTATCTAATTCAATATCAATAATTTCTCCGACAACCTCTTCTAACGGTAAAGATTTCACATCTTCTTCATGTTGCTTTGTAGCTACATGTTTAATTCTCTCTCTTAATTCAGGAATAGACAATTCCATACGATCCAGTCGTACTGTTTGTATACTCACTTGAAATTTTTCCGCTAAATCTTCATCCGTAATAAAAGGATTTGATTCGATTGTTTGTTGTAATAATTCTTGTCTTTCTTTTTTACTTCTTCTTTTCTTCATACCGCACCATCCATTTTTATGACTAGGTACTAACAGTAGTATATAATCATTAAAAGTAGAATGCAACAAAAATTTTTGTTGACTCCCTTTAATCGAGCTTCTCTCCTTGGAACACACCTGTCCCATCAAGATACGTACGCAAGGCAGCGTACTGATCATTGTGCCAAAATGCTTCTGAATCTACTAGTATCGCCGCATCTTGCCTTGCTGTTTCTAACGCTCGATAATCGTGTACCATGTCAGCAACCTTAAATTCTGGTAAGCCACTTTGCTTACTCCCAAAGAAATCTCCAGGACCTCGTAATTCTAAATCTTTTTCTGACAATACAAATCCATCATTTGTTTCAGTCATTATGCGCATTCTTTCTTTTCCTGTTTCTGATTTAGGGTCTGCTATTAATAAACAATATGATTGTTCACTACCACGCCCGACACGCCCTCTAAGCTGATGAAGCTGCGATAAACCGAAACGTTCTGCATCATAAATAACCATCACAGTCGCATTCGGTACGTTCACACCCACCTCAACAACTGTTGTCGATACAAGAATTTGCACTTTATTTTCACTAAACTGGCCCATTATCTCTTCTTTTTCCTGAGACGATAATCTCCCATGCATCAATCCAACTTGGCATTTCCCTTGGTAATGATGCGTCAGCATACTATGTAAGTCGATAGCATTTTGCACATCAAGTTTCTCAGATTCTTCAATTAGAGGACAAATAACGTATGCCTGTCTTCCTTTTTTTATTTCCTTCTCAACAAAACCGAGGACGCGATCTAACATATCATGTTTTGCCCAGTATGTTTCAATCACCTTTCTACCTGCTGGCATCTCATCGATTATCGAAACATCCATCTCTCCAAATGCAGTAATTGCAAGCGTACGCGGAATTGGTGTCGCTGTCATAAATAATACATCTGGACTTTCACCTTTCTCCCGTAAAACTCGGCGCTGCGCTACACCAAATCGATGCTGTTCATCTGTAATAACGAGACCCAACCTATGAAATATAACTTCATCTTGAATTAAAGCGTGCGTTCCAACAAGAATATCTATTTCTCCTTGTTCTAACTTCGCTAAAATTTCTCGGCGTCTTGCACCTTTAACAGAACTTGTTAGCAGTTCCACCTTCATACCAAAATGCGAAAACGTTTCAGCAAGCGACTGATAATGTTGCTCAGCTAAAATTTCTGTAGGAACCATTAAAGCACCTTGATAATGAGCTAATTTCGATGCATAAAGGCCAATCGCAGCAACAACTGTTTTCCCAGAACCAACGTCACCTTGTAATAGTCGGTTCATCCGATAAGGAGATGTCATATCTTTTAAAATTTCATCTACAACTCGGCGCTGCGCACCAGTTAACGGGAACGGCAATGCATCGATAAATTCTTGTAATTCTACTGACGGAATCTCTTTCTTCGTCCCTTTTGAATTTTCCCTCTCCATTTTCCTCAGTGTTTGCATTTTCAGCTGAAATAAGAAAAATTCCTCATATACAAAACGGCGACGCGCTTGCTTTAAATCCTCCTGTCCTACCGGAAAATGCAAAGCCTTAAGTGCTTCATATCTTGGTAATAATTTATACCGGCCTAACAAACCATCCGGTAACACTTCGACTATAGAATCTCCATATTCCTTTAACGCTTGAGCAATAAAACGACGCATCTGTTTTACTGTAAGTTTCCCCTTTACTGAGTAAACAGGCTCCACTTCTTGTTGACGTACAACTGGCCCAAAATGAAGTTCTGATACAGCAATTGTTTGACGATGTTGATCCCATTTACCAGTAATCGTTACCGTTTCATCTAACGTTAATTTTTGCTTATAGTAAGGCCTATTAAAACATACCGCCGTAATTAAATAACGACCGACGAGAACACGAACTGTTAGACGCGATTTCTTCTTACCATAATATTGCAGCAAAGGAGCACTATGAACCTTCCCTTCAACCGTTACACGTTCATCATGCTTTACTTCAGCAAGATCTTTCATCGCATAATCTTCATAACGGTACGGAAAATGTTCTAATAGATGAGAAACTGTATAAATCCCCATCTCATGTAGTAACTCAGATGTTTCTCCTCCGATCCCCTTTACATCCGTAACAGGAACTTGTACAACATCATTCAAGATTCTCACACCCCGTCACATTATTTTCTTTATTGCATTTTATTTGAGTACCAATTAGCATCTGTAATCGCTCTCTTTCACCTTATATATTCTATCATAGGCATTCTAAGAGAAACTACTCAAATCCCTTATATAAAACAAGTAAAAAAGAGCCTCACTATTAGCAGCAAGGCTCTTTTCTCTCTTCAATATGCTAGCCTTTTGAATAAAAACTAGTAATAAACTTCATATTACTACTTCTTATCCATTAGCAAGTAAGTAATCCATTTATTTTCAAAACGAATCTTATCTTATTCTACAGAGAAGATGAAAGAATACACTGGTTGGTTTCCAGCATGCACTTCTACTTCTGCATCTTCAAATTTCTCTTCTACAAATTCAACTAACTCCGCTACTTCTTCGTCAGTTGCATCTTCACCTTGTAGAATCGTTACGATTTCAGAATCTTCATCAATAAGCGCTTCTAGTAATTGCTTCGCAGCTCCTACTTTTTCAGCATTTGTAGATACAATTTTTCCATCTGCAATACACATGAAGTCATCTTTTTGAATTGCTACACCATCAATTTCCGTATCACGTACAGCATACGTAATTTGACCTGTTTTCACATGAGATAAAGCTTCTTGCATGTTTTCTTCATTCTCTTCTAACGTTCCAACTGGGTTAAATGCTAACATTGCTGCCATACCTTGAGGAACTGTTTTCGAACGAACAACAATAACTTCTTGATCTACAACTGATGCCGCTTGTTCTGCTGCCATTACAATATTTCCGTTATTCGGTAAAATAATGATTTTTTCAGCATTTGCTTCTTCAATTGCCTTCACGATATCCTCCGTACTTGGATTCATCGTTTGACCACCTTCGATAACTTTCGTTGCGCCGATGCTCTCAAATAAAGTTTTAATACCAGACCCCATTGCCACAGTTACGATACCATATGGTTGTTTTTCTTTCGATTGAGCTGGTTGTTCAGGAACCATAGCAGGTTCATCTAATAAAGCAGTATGCTGTTCACGCATATTTTCTACTTTGATCTTAATTAAACTACCGTATTTTTGCCCGTAGTTCATAGCGTCTCCAGGATGTTCTGCGTGGATATGAACTTTTACAATTTCATCATCAGACACAACTAGTAGAGAATCACCATATACACTAATATCTTCACGGAATTTTTGTTCAGAGAAATTATGCTCTTTCACCTTTTCAGCCTCTAATTTCACCATGAACTCCGTACAATATCCATACTTAATATCTTCTGTACTCAATTGGCTTTGTACACTACGGTGATGTTCTGCGCGTACCATCTCATTCATAGATGTTTGCGTCGGTGCATCAGAAGAAATCGTTTCTCCTTTTAAGTCAGCTAAAAATCCTTCGTATACTACTACAAGACCTTTACCACCGCTATCTACAACGCCAACTTGTTTTAATACAGGTAATAAATCTGGCGTACGATTTAACGATGCGTTTGCTTCTTTCACAACGTCTTCCATAAACAAAACAAAGTCGCGCTGTTTTTTCGCAACTGTTACTGCATATTTACCCGTTTCTCTTGCAACCGTTAAAATCGTTCCTTCAATCGGTTTCATAACCGCTTTATAAGCCGCCTCTACTCCAGCTTCTAGTGCTGCAGCAAAATCAACTGTTGTTAATTCTTCTTTTTGTTCAATGGATTTAGAGAAACCACGGAACAACTGAGATAGAATAACTCCAGAGTTACCACGAGCTCCCATTAATAATCCTTTGGCTAAACTTACGCCGACTTTACCAGCATGCTGTGAAGGATTTGCTTTCACTTCACGCGCACCTGAAGTCATAGATAAGTTCATGTTTGTACCGGTATCGCCATCTGGAACTGGAAATACGTTTAATGCATCAACAAGCTGAACATTATTTGTTAAATTATTCGCTCCTTGCATGATCATTTGTGATAAACGTTTTCCATCAATTTTTTGAATTGACACAGATTTTCCTCCTTAATGCACATTACAAGTTTATTACTTTAACTCCTTGTACGTAGATGTTTACAGAATCTACTGCTAGTCCTACAGTTTGATCTAATGTATATTTCACTTTCGTCTGCACATTATGTGCCACTTCTGAAATTTTCGTACCATAGCTCACAATAATATACATATCAATATGTACTTCATCTTCATCTTTACGAACAATAACACCTCTAGTGAAGTTTTCTTTTCGTAAAATGTCTGTTAATCCATCTTTTAACTGATTTTTTGATGCCATACCTACGATACCGTAGCAATCTACCGCGGCACCTCCAGCAATTGTTGCAATTACATCTGTACTAATATCAATTTGACCGTACTTCGTTTTAATTTCAATTGACATCTCGTTTCCCCCTTCATAAATGGTGAAAGTGAGCTAGACTACTTTAGTTACTATCATATAATCTTTTTAAAGAAAATTCCATCGTTCTTTCTTTTCACTCTCATATTTTATGTTTTAAATTACACTTTTTTATGATGAGCAAAATAGTCCATTGTTATTATACAACATGTACCACTATAATATGTCAAGCAATTTTTATGGATTTTAACTTTTCTTCATTGACATATAGTGTCAAGTAAATTTTCTTGATTTCTTTTTTCTACGGTGTTGCATTCTCTTTTTAGTTGTGTTAAATTATAGTAGTGTTTTTAGCATCGCATAAAAGACTAACATTGAAAAATTACGTATGGTAAGGTATCAAGGGAGGGAAATATAAATGGCTCGTGTTTGTGCTATTACTGGAAGAAAAGCTCGTTCTGGTAACTCTCGTTCTCACGCAATGAACGCTACAAAACGTAAGTGGGGCGCTAACCTTCAAAAAGTTCGCGTACGCATCGACGGAAAAGTTCAACGTGTTTACGTTTCTGCTAGAGCATTAAAATCTGGCAAAATCGAACGTGTTTAATAATAAAAAAAAGAGCCGATAGGCTCTTTTTTTACTATAACAATGGAAAAAGCACCGGTGATAGGTGCTTTTTTTAATCTTTTTTGAAGGTATTTAACATTGCACGAACAATTCCACCAAGAAATTTAGGTAACTTAATTGTATAAAATCTCATGGTTTCCCTCCTAATCCCCATTACTCCACTTGGTCACTATATGATGTAAGGAGCAAAATTGTTTCTTCAATCAGTGCTTCTTATCAACATTAATATGCCAGAAGTAAATGAAAAAGTACCTTTTTCCTCAACGAGTTCGTTACTAATACAAAGTGTTGATCCCCACTCTATTGTTTTATTAGTAAGAGGGTACTTAAAACCAAACAATGTAATCCCTTCCACTATTTCAGTAACTGGTACAAAAGATACATAAGGAAAATTTTTATTTTCTTCAATTATATGTGTACCCACTTTTTTAACTGTTATTTCATTTTTATTGTCCACAATACACATTTCTATCTCTACTTCTAACCCTTTTAAAAGCATTTGTATATTTGCCAAACCGTGATCAAGTCTTCCACCGGTAGCACCAAAAATACGAATTAGTGCCGGCTTCTGTCCTAATGCCCAGTTGATTGCAATTTCTAAATCCGTTTGATCTTTTTCCCGCGGAACAATATGTAATTCGTTCGTTTGCTGTCCCATCCATACTAATTCTTCTTCAGTAACTGAATCGTAATCTCCAAACGCAACAGCCGGGGTAATCCCTTTCTTTAATAGACGGTATACTCCCCTATCAACCGCAGCCCACACTACTTCCTCATTCTCATATCGAGCAAAATCTGCGCAATATTCCGAAGGTCCTCCTGCCAAAATATGAATAATCATTTTTTCTTCCCCTTCCATTGTAAAAAGGCAATCTGCCATTCGGTAGATTGCCTTTTTACATATTTTTACCCTATCCTATGAATACCTTACTAGGATAAAAGTTCATCACTACCCACGAATTACGCGAATTGCTTCACCGCGGTCTTTTTGATTGTATACTGCTGATCCAGCTACAAGTACATTTGCTCCTGCTTCCACACAAAGTCTTGCTGTTTCAGCATTTACACCACCATCAACTTCAATTTCTACTTCTAGATTGCGCTCTTTCACCATGTCTGCAACTTGTTTAATTTTCGGTAATACAGAATGGATAAACTTCTGTCCACCAAATCCAGGGTTTACTGTCATAAGTAATACCATATCTATATCTTCTAATACATGCTCAATCACTGAAACTGGCGTATGTGGATTTAATACAACACCCGCTTTAATACCGTGAGATTTAATTAACTGAATTGTACGATGCAGATGTGGACACGCCTCTACGTGAACAGTAATAATATCCGCTCCCGCTTGTGCGAAAGTCGGGATATAGTTATCAGGATTTTCAATCATTAAATGTACATCTAATGGTAATGATGTAATTGGACGGATAGCTTCTACAATTAATGGTCCAATCGTAATATTTGGTACGAAATGTCCATCCATTACATCAACGTGAATGTAATCCGCTCCGCCCTTTTCTACATCTTTAATCTCTTCCCCTAATTTTGAAAAATCTGCTGATAAAATCGATGGTGCAATTTTAATCATAACTAATACCTCGGCTTTCTCTCTCTAATTTCTTCTACGAATTGTTTATAGTTCTTATAGCGATATTCTGTAATCTTCCCTTCTTCAACCGCAGCTTTCACTGCACATTTCGGTTCAGAAAGATGTGTACACCCTCTAAATTTACAGTATTGGCTCGCTTCTTTCAACTCTGGAAAACAATATGTAAGATCTTCTACTTCTATATCAATGAAATCTAGTGAACTAAAACCCGGTGTATCTGCTACTAGTCCACTCCCAATTGCAATTAATTCTACGTGTCTTGTCGTATGCTTCCCGCGTCCTAAATGGGAGGAAATATCATTTGTTTTCAGCTCTAATTCTGGACGTAGCACATTAAGCATTGAAGATTTCCCAACACCAGATTGACCCGCAACGACAGAAACACAATTTTCTAAGTATGGTTTTAATATATCAATACTTTCTGACGTATTAATAGAAGTAAATAAAACATCATAACCCATCTCACGATAATCATTCGCATAAGCTTCAACAGTTGCTTTCATCTTTTCATCTACTAAATCCATCTTGCTAATACAAATAATTGGCTTAATGTTATGATATTCAATCAGCACTAAAAATCGATCTAACAGTCCAGGATTAAAATCTGGTTCTACTGCAGAGAACACAAGGATCGCTTGATCGACATTAGCAATAGGAGGTCTAACAAGTTCATTTTTTCGATCAAACACTTCAAGCACATAACCTTCAGTTGGATTATCTGCCTGAAAAACAACTTGGTCTCCTACAAGTGGTGTAATTTTATTTTTTCTAAATACACCTCGCCCACGACATTGCGTAACCCCTTCTTCATGCTGCACGTAATAAAACCCACTTAAAGCTTTTATAATTTTTCCTTCTGGCATAGAATTCTCCTTTTTTTGTATAAGGTGATGCTGAATTTAAAAATGAATGGATTTAAATTTTCCAAATAACGATTTCAAAACCTACCATATATACTTTCGCTAATATACATTAAATTTCCCATTAAATGCAAAAAAATATTTACAGCTGCATCACTTTACTAGCTTTTTGAATCATATATTTTTGCCTGCTATACCGTCCACTTTGTAGACAGCATAACAGGCAATAATAATAATAATAATAATAATAATAAGTAGACTTTCACTATTATTGAGTTGGATATGGTACTTCTTTATCAATAATCGTTACTCCATCTCGTACAATTTTATAGTGTCCCTTTGAACCTTCTTGAATTACAAATTCTAAAGAAATAGTCGCTGATTCAGTAATTGTTCTCGTTTCAACCGGTCTATCCATTTTTTGCTGCATGTCTTCTTTATAAATTTCTATTGTTTGCGGCTTTTTTTCACCTGTTACAGCAGGCTCATATGGGATAGAGATATTGTCCACTTTTACCGTTTTAGTCACTTTAGGCTTTTGACCATCAGAGATAATAATAGTTACTTTATCTCCCTCTTTTAATGGTGTACCTGGTTTTGGAAATTGCGAAATTACAAGTCCTTTTTCGACTGAATCTGAATACTCTCGTTTTATATCTGACGTTAGTTTTCTCTCATTCAAATAACCAGTTACACTATTTTCAGTCCACCCCGAAAAGTCACCTGGTCTAATTTGATAAGGACCTTTACTTACCCAGATTTTCAGTTCTTGCTCCGCTTCTATAACCATTTGATCAGGCGTCGGAATTTGCTCTACAATTTCACCTTTCGGCTTATCATTTTCAATATAATTTACTGTAACTTGTTTATATTTTTCTTCTAACTCAGCTTTTACACTCTCAAAGTTTTTCCCTGTGAAATTCGCCATCTTACTTTTCTTTTTTCCACCTGATTGATAGATAGTAATTTTAGCGTTTTCTTTTACGACTCTTCCTGCTACAGGTTCCGTTTTTATTACATCCCCAACTTCAATATCATCTGTATATACAATATTAGGCTCCGTCACCTCAAAGCCCTTTTCTACTAACGTATTTACAGCTGTCGTGTATTTCATACCAGCCACATCAGGAACTTTCACATCTTTCGGAATAAATAATCCTGGAATAACCGTAAGCGCTAATGTTATTCCTATTGCTAAAAATAAAAATGTTGAAATTAAAACTTTAAGCCACTTGTTACTCCGTTTTTTCTTCTTATCTAACTCAGCTGCTTCTGCTCTTATCGGTTCTTCCACCTTACTCCCTTTTAAAACAATCGTTTCATCACTTACATTTTCAAATAATTGTTCTTGTTGAATAATCGGAATCGCTTTCGTCGCTTCCATATCTTCTGGTATGTAAAATGGTTGCTCATTTATCCTCTCTGGATATAGCGCAGTTTCAATATCTCGCTTCATCGCATTGGCAGATTGATATCGATGGAAAGGATCTTTTGCAGTTGCCTTTAATATAATATTTTCAACACTTTGCGGAATATTTTCATTCCATCTTTTTGGTGATGGGATTTCACTTTGTAAATGTTTTAAAGCTATAGCAACAGCAGATTCGCCAGAAAACGGTTGTCTTCCTGTTAACAATTCAAACATAACTATTCCAAGAGAATAAATATCCGATTGTTTATTTGCTATCCCGCCACGTGCCTGTTCTGGTGATAAATAATGGACTGAGCCCAGTACTGAATTTGTATGTGTAATTGTTGTTGCACTTGTAGCTGTCGCAATTCCAAAATCTGTTACTTTTATTATTCCATCAGCTCGAATTAAAATATTGTGCGGCTTTATATCACGATGCACAATTTCAAAATGATGGGCGTGTGCCATGGCGGATGTTAACTGCTCCATAATATCAAGAGCTTCTCCTATAGGTAACATACCTCGCTCAATTATGTATTGCTTCAATGTTTGCCCGGGTACATATTCCATGACAAGATAATATATACCATCTTCTTCTCCGACATCATACATATTCACAATATTTGGATGCGACAACGTTGTAACAGACTGCGCTTCTCGATGGAAACGTTTAATAAACTCTTCGTTATTTGAGTAGTCGAGTCTTAATATTTTTACCGCTACATCTCGGCCAAGTATATCATCATGAGCTAAATATACATTGGCCATTCCGCCACCACCAATCATTTTCAGCAGCTTATAACGGTCATTTAAGCGTTTTCCAATCAGCACGTTGCACTTCACCTACTTTCGTTTGTCGAACCCGCATAATCAATAAGAACAAGTGTGATATTATCTTCTCCACCGCGATCATTCGCCAATTGAATGAGACGCTGCCCTTTACCTTCAAGCTGTTCATTTAACTGTAAAATTTGTTGCATATCATCAATAGAAACTTTGTTTGATAACCCATCAGAGCAAAGAAGTAATTGATCATCTTCCTCAAGCACCAACGTTTTAACATCTAATCCAACTTTTTCTTCTGTTCCTAGCGCTCTTAATAACACATTCTTTTTCGGATGATACTCTGCATCTTCCTTTGAAATTTCACCATGTCTCACAAGCTCATTTACAAGCGAATGATCTTCCGTTACAAGCGTCATTTCTCCTTCTGATACCATATAGCAACGACTATCTCCTATATGCCCTATCGTCACAAAACTTGGTGTACAAACAGCTATTATAAGCGTTGTTCCCATACCATTACATTCTACATTTTGCTGAGCGTATTCATATATGCGCTCATTAATAATCCCAACACTAGTATGTAACCATTGTTCTACTTTTTTCGGTTCATTCATATTATGCGTTTGCTTCCAATAATCATGGAATAATTGAATGGCCATCGAGCTAGCTACATCACCAGCTCGATGACCTCCCATTCCATCTGCTACTACCGCTAAAACATTTCCATCTAAATTGTGAAAAACTCCTGCACTATCTTCATTATGTTGACGAACTTTTCCTTTATCCGATAGAAATACGGCTTTCATCTCGTCACCTCGTCTCTTCTTTGCGCTCCTTCGCACGCAACTGACCGCAGGCTGCGTCAATATCATGACCTTGTTCACGGCGAATCGTTACATTCACTCCACGATCTTTTAACGTTTTCTCGAACAAGAAAATTTGCTCACGTGGTGTACGTACATAATCACGTTCAGGTACGTAGTTTACCGGGATTAAGTTTACATGACATTTTACACCTTTTAAGAGCGCAGCAAGCTCTTCAGCGTGCTCAACTTGGTCATTTTCTCCTCCAAATAATCCATATTCAAAAGTAATACGGCGCCCTGTTCTATTTACATAGTATTTAATAGCTTCCATTAAATCCGGTAATTTATAAGCACGGTTAATCGGCATTAACTTTGAACGTAATTCTGAGTTTGGAGCATGCAATGAAATCGCAAAATTAATTTGTAGTTCTTCTTCAGCAAACTTATAAATTTTCGGGATAATTCCACTCGTCGAAACAGTCATATGTCTAGCACCAATATGAAGTCCTTTTTCATGGTTAGTGATGCGTAAGAATCCCATTAAATTATCGTAGTTATCAAATGGTTCTCCAATTCCCATAACAACAAGAGAACTTACACGTTCTTCTGTTTCATCAAGCGCACGCTGAACTTCTACTACTTGCGCTACGATTTCTCCAGCTTCTAGGTTTCGTTTTAGTCCACCAAGTGTCGAAGCACAGAACGTACATCCAATACGACAACCAACTTGCGTTGTTACACAAATGGAATTTCCATATTCATGTCGCATTAATACCGTTTCAATAGAATATCCGTCATATAATTGGAATAAGAATTTAATCGTTCCATCTGAAGACGTTTGTTTTACTAACGTGTTTAAAGTAGTAATATCAAAGGAATTCGACAATTTATCACGCAATCCTTTAGAAAGGTTTGACATATCCTCATAATTTTTTACACGTTTTTTATATAGCCAGTCAAAAATTTGTCCAGCGCGGAACTTCGGTTCTCCTTGTTCCTTTAACCAATCTTGCATTTCATGAAGTTGTAAAGAGTAAATTGATGGTTTCTTCGTTTCTACATTTTTCTTTTGTTTTCTTACAGTTGTTTCCATGATGCTACACCTTCTTCCTTAAACAAGCAATATAAAAGCCATCCGTTGCAAAATAATGCGGTAAAATTTGTACTTGACCTTCATTAATATACGGACTTAATTTTTCTGGCATACGTTCTTTTATCGTAGTATCCCATTCAAATTCAGGATGTTCTTTTAAAAATTTATCTATTACTTGTTCATTTTCTATTTTCTCAATTGTGCACGTACTATAAACAAGACGACCGCCTTGTTTTAATAATGGTGCTATTTTTTCTAGTATCGCAAGTTGAATCGTCGATAATCTTTCACTATCGCCTTTATCTTTTCCTAACTTAATATCAGGCTTACGTCTAATTACACCAAATCCAGAACACGGTGCATCTACCAATATTTTATCAAACGTTTCATTTGCAAAGTGCTCTTGCACTTTTCTAGCATCTAGCGCTTTTGTTTCAACATTTTCTAGACCAAGTCGCTCTGCTTGCTGTTTAATTAAACGTACTTTGTGTGCATGTAAATCAAGGGACATGACCTTACCAGTTCCCTTTAATCGTTCCGCGATATGCGTTGTTTTTCCGCCTGGAGCAGCACAACTATCAAGAACTGCATCTCCCGTATTCGGTTCTAAAGCGCGTGCTACAAGCATAGAACTTTCATCTTGAATAGAAAGAAATCCTTTTTTAAACGCTTCTGTATGCGCTACATTTCCTCTTTCAATCTGAATTGCATCATCTGACAAGTCACCACGTTTTGCTTCTATACCTTCACTTGCCAACAACTCAATCGCTTCTTCTACCGTTACCTTATCAACATTCACACGTGCTGTTGGTACAGGTGGTAACATGTTTACTTCGCACATTTTCTCTGCAGTTTCTAAGCCATATGCAGAAGTCCACTCTTGTACAAGCCAAACTGGATGACTCGTCGCAATTGCAAGACGTTCTACTGGATCCTTGATTTCATCTACAGAAGGTACACCTTCTCTCTGAATCGAACGTAATACACCGTTCACCATACCAGCAATTCCTTTATGCCCGCGACGCTTTGCAATCTCAACCGCTTCATGAATAGCCGCTCTTTCTGGCACTCGGTCTAAATAAATCATTTGATATAAAGATAAGCGAAGCAATACCCTTACCCACGCCTCAACCTTCTTTTTTAAAAAAGGCTGTAAATAATAATCTAATGTGTCACGACGTTGAATCGTTCCATATACAATTTCAGTTAATAAACCAATATCTTTTCTATCAATTGCACTTTTTTCAATTAGATTATTTAAAAGTAAGTTGCTATATGCACCACTTTTTTCCACTTGAATTAAACCATCAAGAGCTAATTCACGAACATTTTGTCTCATGCATTTTCTCCTAACTTCGTTCCAATTTCAGGTTTTGTTCCACGTAAAAATTGTGAACAACTCATACGCTTTTTACCAGAAGGTTGCAATTCAGTAATTTTAATACCTGTTTCATTACTAGTTGCTACAACAAAACCATCTTCTTCGATTGCAACAATCGTACCTGCTTCAGCCGGTTCAGTTACAGGCACTTTTTCTCCCCACCATACTTTAACAACTTGTCCTGCTAAAGTTGTATAAGCAACTGGCCATGGATTCAATCCGCGAATGTGATTGTATACTTCCTCACCTGTTTTTGTCCAATCAATTTTCTCTTGTTCACGTTTTATATTGTAAGCAAACGTTACTTCTTCTTCGTTTTGTTTAATCGGTTCTAACTTACCTTGAATTAATAAAGGTACTGTTTTAGATAGAAGGTGTGCTCCAGCTTCACTTAATTTATCAAATAATGAGCCTGTCGTTTCACGCTCTTCAATTTCCACTTCCACTTGCGTTAAGATATCACCAGCATCCAATTTTTCTACCATATACATAATTGTAATACCAGTTTTTTCTTTACCTTCCATAATTGCATAATGAATTGGTGCACCACCACGAAGTTCAGGAAGTAAAGAAGCGTGGACATTAATACATCCATACTTCGGTGCTTCTAAAATTTCATTTGGTACAATCTGACCAAATGCAGCTGTTACAATTAAATCTGGCTCTAATGCCAATACTTTTTCATATTCATCTTTTTCACGAATTTTTAACGGCTGTAACACAGGGATACCATGTTTTTCCGCTTCAACTTTAACAGGTGTAGGTGTTAATACTTTTTTTCTACCTACTGGACGATCAGGTTGCGTCACAACACCTACTACCTCATAGCCATCTTCAATAAGACGACGAAGCACCGGCACTGAAAAGTCCGGTGTTCCCATAAACACTACTTTTATCATTTAAAAACCGCTCCTTTTAACACCTATTCTAGTTCGTTTTCTTCATAATATCTTGTCACTTTCGATGTAAATAAAACACCGTGTAAATGATCGATTTCATGTTGAATTGCACGCGCTAAAAATCCTTCCGCTTCTAATAAAAATACTTTCCCACGGCGATTTTGCGCTCTTACTTTAATATAATCGGCACGTTCTACTTCACCATAAAGTCCCGGGAAGCTTAAACAGCCTTCGGGACCTACTTGTTCACCACGTTTTTCTAATATTGATGGATTGATTAACTCGATTTTCCCAGTATCATCATCGACATCAACAACCGCTACTTGCAAGCTTACACCTACTTGAGGCGCAGCTAAACCGACTCCGTCCGCAATTAACATTGTTTCATGCATATCTTTCAACAATTTCACTAACTTTTTATCAAAGTTAATTACTCTTTCGCATGGTGTTTCTAACACTTCATTTGGATGCTTGATTATTTCTAAAACTGCCATATTTCCCTCCGCTACATTAACATTGTTGGATTAAAATCAATTGAGATTTGTAGCTCTTTTTGCATTTCTGCTTGATAATGTTCATTTACCATTTTGAGCACGTTCTTTAAGTTTGGTTCCCGTTTGTATTTTATCATGCATTGATAACGATATCTATCTTTTATCCTTGGAATTGCTGAAGCAACTGGTCCTAACACCATTGTTTGCTGTGAGCAATGCGTTCGTAAATACGAGGCAATTTTTTCCGTCACTTGCACCGCTTTTAATAATTCAGGATGAGATACAGTTACAAGTACAACATAGTAATATGGGGGATATTGTCTTGTTCGCCTCATTTGCATTTCTTGGTCAAAAAACACATCATATTGTTGGTTCTTCGCTAACTCTATACTGTAATGTTCTGGCGTATATGTTTGAATCACAACTTCCCCTGGCAATTCATGTCTACCCGCTCGTCCACTTACTTGCGTCAATAACTGATATGTCTTTTCACTTGCCCGAAAATCAGGTAAGTGAAGCATCGTATCTGCAGTTAAAACCCCAACAAGAGTTACTTTCGGAAAATCTAATCCTTTAGCAATCATTTGTGTTCCAAGTAGTATATCTGCTTTTTCTTCCCCAAACGCCTTTAATAATTTTTCATGCATTCCTTTTCGACTTGTCGTATCTACATCCATTCGAATGACTCGCGCCTCTGGAAATAGTTTTGTAATTTCTTCTTCTACCTTTTGTGTACCTGTACCAAAGAAACGAATGTATGTACTTTGACAAGCTGGACACTCAGTTGGCATATTCTCTTCGTAACTACAATAATGACATTTTAAACGATGATTCATTTTATGATATGTCAATGAAATATCACAATGCGGACATTGTACAACATACCCACAATCACGGCACATAACAAATGTAGAATGACCTCTTCTATTTAAAAAGAGTACCATTTGTTCTTTCTTTTCTAATCGATCTGCTATTTTTTCATGCAGCGCCTTAGAAAACATTGATCGATTCCCGTCACGAAGTTCTTCTCGCATGTCAACAATCTCTACCGTTGGTAAAGCTTGTTCATTCATACGTCTTTCCATTGTTAGTAGTTTATAAACACCTTTTTTCGCCCTTGCAAACGATTCAAGTGTTGGTGTCGCACTACCAAGAACGATAGGACATTTATGATATTGCCCTCTCCAGACAGCTACATCTCTTGCATGATACCTCGGATTATCTTCTTGTTTGTAACTTGATTCATGCTCTTCATCAATAATAATAATCCCTAAATTCTCAAAAGGCGCAAAAACGGCTGAACGCGCACCAACTACAACTTTCACTTCTTTTCTTAAAATCTTACGCCACTCGTCATACTTTTCTCCAACAGACAACGCACTATGAAGAACTGCAACTTGCGAGCCAAACCTACCTTTAAAACGATCCACCATTTGGGGCGTTAGTGCAATTTCAGGAACAAGAACGATAGCTTCTTTTCCTTTCTCAAGCACTGCTGCTATAGATTGTAAATATACTTCTGTCTTTCCACTTCCTGTAACACCATATAGTAAAAATGGATTATAAGTTTCATTTGTAATTGATGATAAAATCGGTGTAATAACTTGTTTTTGTTCCTCCGTAAGTGGAAATGGTTTCGTTTGTTCAAAATCATCATCGTCATACGGATTTCGGTATACTTCCACATACTTTTCTGAAATGAAGCCCTTTTTAACAAGTGCTTTTATTGGAGCATCTGTTATTTGTAACTCTTCTGTAATTATTTTCAACGGTACACTTTTATAATTTTCCACAAAATAATAAAGTACATCTTGTTGTTTTTTACTTTTCAGTTCAAATGCCGCTAATTCCAATTTATCTTCTGGCAACTCCGGCTGAACAACTCTTTGCTTCTTCTTTTGTACTTTATCTTTCACTTGATAAACGACTTCAACCGTACCATTTTTAATTTCTTGTTGAATAGTCCGGTATAAATGTGGCTGCTGCTCGATTACTTCAAAATCAATTGCTTCTTTATCCTGAAATAAATATAGTATTTCAGATGCTATTTCTTCCTGTTTACAAAGTTGTAGACGTTTTTTATACGTTGCTTTTATCGCAGTTGGAAGCATCACTTGAAAAGCTGAAATCATGTAGCATAACGTTTCACTTGTAAGCCAATATCCAAGCTTTAATAATTCATCATTTAAAACCGGTGTTACATCTAATATTTCATGGATTGTCTTTAACTTCTTACTTTCTACATCCACCGAATCTTTAATCCCAATAATAAAACCTTGTAATTTCCTTGGCCCAAACGGAACTACTACACGCATTCCTGTCTGTACAATATCTTCCCATTTTTCAGGGATAATGTAATCAAATGGTCGATCTGTCTGACGGGCAGGTACATCAACAATTACACTTGCAAATTTCATAAACGATCATCTTCTAACATCATTTCAATTTGCTTTAATATTTCACGAGCTACCTCTTTTTTCAGTAAAAGTGGTAACTCAATAACTTTTCCATCTTTTCTATACATTGTTACAATATTCGTATCCGTGCCAAATCCAGCTCCTTGCGCTTTTACATCATTCGCGACAATCATATCTGCATTTTTCTCACGTAGTTTTTTCGTTGCATATTCCTCTACATTTGTCGTTTCAGCAGCAAAACCGATAAGTAACTGTTTATCCTTTTTCTGACCTAACGTTTTTAAAATATCCACCGTTCTTTCGAGTTCAATGACAGCATCACCATTTTGCTTTTTCATTTTATTATCATGAACATATTTCGGACGATAATCTGCAACTGCTGCTGTTTTAATGACAACGTCTACGTTTTGATAATGTTGAAGAACTGCTTCTAACATATCTTGTGCAGATTCCACTTGCACTGTCGTTACATGTAACGGTGGATTTAATGCTGTCGGTCCTGAAACGAGTATAACATCAGCGCCTAAATTCGCCGCCACTTCTGCAATCGCATACCCCATTTTTCCAGAAGAAAAATTCGTCATAAAACGAACTGGATCAACTTTTTCACGTGTTGGGCCAGCAGTTATTAATATTCTTTTTCCCTGCAATGGTTTGTGTTCTGAGAAAGCTTCCTCTAACCGTGCAATAATCGCTTCAGGTTCTTCTAGTCGTCCCTTCGCTACATATCCACATGCTAAAAAGCCTTCCCCAGGCTCAATAAATGTATATCCTAGCGTTTTCAATGTCATCATATTTTTTTGAACAATTTTATTTTCATACATATGCACATTCATAGCAGGCGCAATCCATACCGGGGCTGTAGTAGCTAACAGAGTAGTTGTAATCATATCATCTGCAATACCACCAGCTAACTTTCCAATACAATTGGCAGTAGCAGGTGCGACAAGTACAACATCCGCCCAATCTGCTAAATCAATATGAGCAATAACAGCCGAGTCTTTCTCATCAAACGTATCCGTATATACATCATGGCGAGAAAGCGCTTGGAATGTAAGAGGCGTAACAAACTTCATTGCCGACTCACTCATCATTACTTTTACAATCGCGCCAGATTGTGTCAATTTACTCGTTAACGCAGCTGCTTTAAAAACCGCAATGCCTCCTGTTACACATAGAAGTATCTTTTTCCCTTTTAGCATATGACTCGTCCTCTTTCTTTTTCAAACTTATAATACTGAAATAGAATTCCCAGCTCGTCAGTACCAATATTTCATTCCTTTCGTAAAAAAATAACAACCTACTTGTAAATAGGTTGTTACCGTTACATAGAAAATTATAAAGTCTATGTTTTATTTTGTCGAAGGCAAAGGCTTATTCAGCTACTTTATCTTCACTTGGTACGTAGCTTAATGCTTCTGCATCGATTTCTTCTAATGCTTTACCTACACATTTATGAGAAACAGGTTGCTCTACAACACAGTTATTAGCAAGTTGCATTTCACGTGCGCGTTTTGCAGCCACTGTTACTAATGTGTACTTAGAATCGATTTTTTGTAGTAATGAGTCAATTGATGGATTTAACATAATTATAGACCCTCCGTCATTTCTTTATAATATTTTGCTACCCTTTCGCGGCGGCAATGTTCGCCAACCACAATCGCTTTAATTCTATCACAAGCTAATTCAACTTGATCGTTTTCTACTACATAGTCGTAAGCGTCCATCATCTCGATTTCTTCTTTCGCTACAGTTAAACGATTTTCAATAACATCTTCAGTCTCTGTACCACGTCCGACAATACGGCTCTTTAGTTCAGATAAACTTGGAGGTGCTAAGAAAATAAATACACCTTCTGGGAAAGCTTTCTTAACTTGAATTGCTCCTTGCACTTCAATTTCTAAGAATACATCTTTTCCTTCTTGTAATGTTTTTTCAACATAGTCAATTGGTGTTCCGTAATAATTACCTACGAACTCAGCCCACTCAAGTAATCTTTCATTACGAATCATTTCCTCAAATTCTTCTCTTTCTTTAAAGAAATAATCCACACCATCTACTTCACCTTCACGCGGCTTACGTGTCGTTACTGAAATAGAGTACTGAAAACGTGTATCCTCATGGCTAAACAGCTCTTTACGAACCGTTCCTTTTCCAACCCCAGAAGGCCCTGAAAGAACGATGAGCAATCCTCTTCTACTTCTCATAAATATGTAAAACCTACCCTTCCTCACTTAAATCTTCTTTATTATTCAAACGATGTGCAATCGTCTCTGGTTGAATTGGACTTAATACAACATGCCCATCATCCATAACAATAACCGCCCTTGTTTTTCTCCCATACGTAGCATCAAGCAAAGCATTATGTTCGCGTGCTTCTTGTACTGTTCGTTTAATAGGAGCTGACTCCGGACTTACAATAGCAATAATTCGATGAGCAGATACAATATTTCCGTATCCAATATTTAAAAACCGCATGGCCATAGTTTGCGCCTCCTAGTAAGTCTATCCGATTTCTCCACCACGTATAACTTTATATATTTTTTGAAAGCTACTCAATATTTTGTACTTGTTCACGAATTTTTTCAAGGTTATTTTTCATTTCTACAACATATTTTGAAATTGTTAAGTCATTTGCCTTAGAACCAATCGTATTAATTTCTCTATGCATCTCTTGCACGATGAAATCCATTTTCCTTCCAACAGGCTCTTCAATCTGCAATGTTTCACGAAATTGCTCTAAATGACTTTGCAAACGAACTAACTCTTCATGAATATCACAACGCTCTGCAAAGATTGCGACTTCTGTTAGCAATCTTTGTTCATCTAACTCTTGATTATGTAATTCTTTTAAGCGATTTTCTAATCGTTCACGATATTTTTGTGTAACAATTGGTGCATGTGGAATAATTGCATTTACACAATTGCTAATCTCTTGTAAACGATACGCTATATCTTTATGTAATCGTTCTCCTTCGTCATCTCTCATCGTTTTCAACATATGAGCAGCTTGACGAACAGCCTCATATAAACTGTTCTCAAAATGTTCATTTACATTTTCTATTTCTTCAATTGCTGTTACTTCTGGCATTGCCATTAATTGCTCGAGTGTAATAGAATCTTGTAATTGAAACTTTCCTTTTATATCTTCCATCATCGATTGGTACTGCTCAAGAAGTGACCAATTCACACTTAATTTTCTTTCAACAAGTCCTTCACCTGCTATACTAATAGACACTTCAATGCGTCCACGTCGAACTTGCTGTGCAATTATTTTACGAATTTTGTCCTCAAATACCATCATTTGCTTAGGAAGTCGAATACTCATCTCTAAAAAACGGTGGTTCACCGATTTCATTTCTACTGTAATTTGAAAAGTATCACTTTCTACTTTCGATCTTCCAAACCCTGTCATACTAGAAATCATTTTTATCACATCCAAGCCATAAAATAACTCAATGAAAAAGGTAATAGAGACAAGGCTCTACTACCTTCTGTAAATTATATCACATTTTCATAACATTGACTATTTCAAGTTTAATCCCTTCTTATATAACATTGGCTTTTTCTTTTTCGCCTTTTTCCCTGTTAATAAAGAACCTACTAGTAAGAAAGTCGGAATTGATGACAAACCTCCAATTAATAACCAATCTCTTGCTTGTATCGGCATTGTGCTAAAAATCGGTTGTAACGGTGGATAATATATCACCACTAGCATGAGTAGTAATGAAATGATAACCGCCCCTACTAAATACACGTTCCCAAATGGATTACGATGAAAGACAGAATGCTCACTACGACAATCAAATACATGAATAAGCTGAGCAAGTACCAACGTCGCGAACGCTACAGTTTGTGCATATTTCAGTTCATTTGGATGTTGGTTATACGCAATAATAAACGCTACTAACGTCACTGCCCCAATTAAAAAACCTCGACTTATTATTTTCCACGCAAGCCCTCTAGCGAATACCCCTTCTTTCGGGTGGCGCGGCGTTCTCTTCATCACATCTCCTTCAGCCTTATCCAAACCTAATGCCATCGCTGGTAAACCATCAGTAACTAAGTTCACCCATAAAATTTGAATAGGAACCATCGGCAGGGGTAATGCAAGTAACATCGCAAATAACATAACTAAAATTTCTCCAACATTTGATGCTAATAAATATCGGATGAACTTACGTATGTTCTCGTATATATTTCTTCCTTCTTTAATCGCTGACTTAATTGTAGCAAAATTATCGTCTAGTAAAACAAGTGAAGAGGCTTCTTTTGCAACATCTGTCCCTGTAATCCCCATCGCTATCCCAATATCCGCTGTTTTTATAGCTGGAGCATCGTTCACTCCATCACCTGTCATCGCTACTATATGCCCTTGATTTTGCAGTGCCTTAACAATTTTTAATTTATGTTCAGGTGATACACGAGCGAATACATACGTATCTTCTACAACATTTTCTAATTCCTCCACATCCATATTCGCGAGTTCTACTCCTTCAACAACGCGTCCATCTGGTGGCAAAACTCCTAATTGTTCAGCAATCGCCATTGCTGTCACTTTATGATCACCTGTAATCATTACTGTTCGAATACCAGCTTCTTTACACTCTTTTACCGCCTGCGCCACTTCTGGTCTTGGTGGGTCAATCATACCTTGTATCCCAACTAACATAAAATCTTTTTCAACGTCTCTTTCATGTTCAATAGAATCCGTTATTTTTAAAGGTTTAAACGCAACTGCAATTGTTCGAAGCGCTTGACTACCTAAACTATGAATAGCCGCCTGTACTTCTTTTCTATATAGCTCACTTAACGGCTGTTGCTTATCCCCCCATAAAATCGTTTGGCTCATTTGTAAAAGAACATCCGGTGCTCCCTTCGTAACAATAAACTTTTTCCCCTCTCGATCTCGTACAATAACACTCATCATTTTTCGAGTTGAATCAAATGGAAATTCACGAATAACTTCAAATTTCCCTTTCAATGCCTCACGTGTTATCCCAGCTTTCATTGCTGCAGCTACAAGCGCTCCCTCTGTTGGATCTCCATCTAATACGTACGCCTTTTTCTTTTGAATAATATTTGCATTGTTACATAGTGAACCAAATGTAAGTAGCTGATAAAGTGCTTTTGTCTTAGCTGGATTCACTTCTTTTTCACCTTTCATAAAAGAGCCATTAGGTTCATATCCTTGCCCTGTCACTTTCCACAATTCTCCGCCTGACCACATATGTGTTACCATCATTTTATTTTGCGTCATTGTTCCCGTTTTATCAGAACATATAACGGAAGCACAACCTAACGTTTCTACGGCTGGTAACTTTCGTACAATTGCTCTCTTTTTTATCATACGCTGTACACCAAGTGATAAAGCTACTGTAACAATTGCCGGCAACCCTTCTGGAATAGCCGCAACAGCCAGAGAGACACCAGCTAAAAACATATGATATACTTCATTCCCTTGATACACACCAGCTAATACAACGAGTGCTGTCAAAATAAGAGCCACAATAATTAATATTTTTCCGAGCTGTTCTAACCTTCTTTGCAGTGGTGTTTCCATTTGCTCTGCATTTTGTAACATATTTGCAATTTGCCCCATCGCTGTATTCATACCAGTTGCTACAACGACTCCTGTACCAGATCCTCGCGTAATCATCGTCCCCATAAAAGCCATATTTTTTTGATCACCAATTGCAACATCTTGCCCTTGCAATGCTTCTACCTTCTTTTGTACAGGTACGGACTCCCCTGTCAAAGCAGACTCTTCAATATATAAACTTGATGCTTCAACAAGACGCACATCAGCCCCAATACGATCACCACTGGAAAACTTAATAATATCACCTAAAACAAGTGCTTTAGATGGTGCTTTTACCCACTTTCCATTCCGCATTACAGTAACTTGTGGAGCGGCTAGTTCCTTTAAAGCTTCCAATGATTTTTCAGCTTTTCTTTCTTGAAAAAATCCGAGAATACCATTGATAATAACAATGGCAACAATAGCAATAGAATCAATGTATTCACCTAAAAACGCAGAAACAACTGTTGCTCCAAACAAAACGAGTACCATAAAATCTTTAAACTGTGCTAAAAATACCATTAGTGCAGAAGGCCTTTTTGCTTCTTCTAATTCATTAGTACCAAATTTCTTTACGCGCCCTTCTGCTTCTTTCTCTGTAAGTCCAACCTTTACATTCGTATTCGTTCTTTCTTCCACTTCATGTGCCCGCATTCCATACCAGTTCATCCTGCCATCGACCTCCTGATTCCAGACATACTCTATTGAAAGCTTATTCAGCCTCGTCCAAAAAAATGCTATAATTAACTTTTAGTTAGAAAGGAGTGTTCATTTATGGCATTCGATGGATTATTTACAAGAGCAATTACACATGAAATTGCAAATTCTCTTTACACAGGAAGAATTTCCAAAATATACCAACCTTCAAAGTATGAGATTTTATTACATATTCGAGCAAACGGAAAGAACCAAAAACTAATTCTTTCGTCTCACCCTACATATGCGCGTCTGCACTTAACGAATCAAAACTACGATTCACCAGCAATACCGCCAATGTTTTGTATGCTTCTTCGTAAACATTTAGAAGGTGGGTTTATTGAAAAAATTGAACAAATTGACTTAGAACGTATTATTCAAATTACAGTTCGCAGTCGGAATGAAATTGGAGACGAATCATTAAAAACATTAGTAATCGAAATAATGGGCCGACATAGTAACATTATCTTAGTAGATACGAAAACAAACGTTATTTTAGATAGCTTAAAACACATATCTTTAGCGGTAAACCGCCATCGTACTGTATACGCTGGAGCTGAATATATTGCACCACCAGCACAACATAAAATTAACCCACTTCAGATTGAAACAAATGATGAATTTATTAGACCACTAGACTTTCTATCTGGAAACATGGATAAACAGCTTGTCGGCACCTTTACGGGAATATCCCCGTTATTCGCAAAAGAAGTAGTGAAAAAAGCTGGTATGGTAAATGAAAAAGCATTAGCGGATGCATTTTTCTCCATACAAAAACCATTATTAACTCATACATATTCACCAGCGATGACTACTTCAAATGGGAAAGAATTCTTTTATCTTTTCCCTCTTGCACACTTGCAAGGAGAAGATAAGACGTTCTCATCTGTTAGTGAATTGCTTGATCGTTTCTTTTTCGGAAAAGCAGAGCGCGATCGTGTAAAACAACAAGCTCATGATTTAGAACGCTTTATGCAAAATGAAAAAAATAAAAACGAGAAAAAACTCATTAAACTCGAAAAAACACTGCAAGATGCTGGAAAAGCAGATAAATATCAACTATTTGGAGAGCTACTTACAGCTAATATGTACGCTTTGAAAAAAGGCGATAAAGATATTGAGGTCGTTAATTATTACGATGAAAATGGCGGAACTGTAAAAATCACATTAGATCCTTTAAAAACACCATCTGAAAATGCACAACGCTATTTCCAAAAGTATCAAAAAGCAAAAAATTCAGTTGTTGTTGTAGAAGAACAAATCGAAAAAACCAATGAAGAAATTCTTTATTTTGATAGCTTACTTCAACAAATGGAAGCTGCTTCTTCAAAAGATATTGAAGAAATTCGTGAGGAATTAGCTGAAGAAGGTTATGTGCGCAATCGCAAAACGAAAAACGCAAAGAAAAAGCCTACTAAGCCAGTATTAGATAAATATTTAGCAAGTGATGGCACAGAGATTTTCGTTGGTAAAAACAATAAACAAAATGATTATTTAACAACGAAGTTTGCCCGCCGTGATGAAATTTGGTTACATACGAAAGACATACCTGGCTCTCACGTTGTCATTCGTTCTTTAGAGCCTGCTGAAGAAACTTTACTAGAAGCTGCCAAAATTGCCGCTTATTACAGTAAAGCGAAAGAGTCTAGCTCTGTACCTGTTGATTTCACTAAAATACGCCATGTGAAAAAACCGAGTGGTGCAAAACTTGGTTTTGTTACGTACGACAATCAGCAAACCGTATATGTAACACCAGATGCTGATATTGTAATGAAATTAAAAGCGTAAATACAAAAATGCGTTGCTTATAAGCAACGCATTTTTTATATTCGTTCACACTAGTTCATATACCCATTTACTAATTCATAACATCTTGCTTTTGTCATCTTATATTTCTCTTCTGAAGCTTCTATACGCCTCATCGTTCCATTATTTGTATCAGTACCAATTGCTTTAACTTTACTTTCTTTTTCTTTAACCCACGCAATTTGTTTCGTTTTTAACGACTGAAACGCATCAGGTGACATCGTACTTTTTAATGTACTGTAAATTTCATTTAGTTTATTATCCCACAGTTCATAATTTCCTTCTATTTCATTTACTATATCATTGGTTGACATAGCATTCGTATGTTTTTCTTGTTTATCTATAGCAGCTAATTCACTTAAAACATTTGCTCTATCTATCTTTGAAGAAGATTCTTTTTGCGATTGTTTCTCTTCTTTTGAGCCTGTATACGCACTCGAATCCTTTCTCTGTACTTGTTCTGTTTCTTGAATATTTCTTTCTTTCGTTACCTTTTCATACCTATTTTTATCTACATTGTATGAAATAAGAGATGTTTTCGCATTTACAGTAATTAATCCGTTACTATCTTTGAATATGTATTTCTTATCGCCACTATTTTCTTCACTTACAAATGACACATTCTTATCGTCTGGCATTTTTAAAATTCTATTTGCTTCTTCTTTTGTAAGTTTTAAATCTTCAGGAAAAACGAATGACCATTTATCCATTAACCATTCCCCTTCTTTATACACCAAATGAAATTCCCAATCTTGGGCCGCATTACCTATTTCATCTTCTAAACTTAATGTATGTACCGTTAAATTTTCTTTATCTTGTGAAGAAGAAAATCTTATTTCAGTTTGAAAATAATTTGGGAATGGTAACATATCAGTCTCTCTCGATCTATTAAAGTTAGCAAGCAATTCAGGAAGCTGATTCTCTACAAACTTTTCTGAAACCAATCCTTTAACTCCTTTTTTAGCTGTCTCTAAATCCCCAGGATTATTTCGGCTCCATCCATTTTCTTTTTCCATCTCACTAAACGCATTTGCTATTCCATCTACACTCTTTCTTACAATCTTTTTTGCTTCTTTTTCTGTCACTTCTGGCGCTTCATCAAGCTGGTCAATCATTTTATTCACTTGAACTTTGTTTTCACTTGTTTCACACCCCGTTATAACAAGCATACTAGCGGCCAAACAAAATGACATTACTTTACTTAATTTCTTCATACATTCACATTCCTTAACCCAATTTTTTCGTTACATCTCTTTACCTACAAAAAAACGTAACAATCCCTTATTATACCAATTTTTTAATTTATTTATACAAAAAATATAATACTTAAATTAAAAAGATTTTGTTTGCAAGTTTACATTATTGTTCATTCACATAAAAACTTACTGTAAAAATTTTATATATATTTATTTTACATCCGTCTAGTTTTTTTGACACACAGCTACCCTCTTCTCTTTTATTCTAAATAAATATATTGGCACAATTCTTGCTTTATTAATGTAAAAAGGAGGAATTAAAATGAATATAAGAATAACTAACATCCAAAAACAACTACATAATTACGGAATCGACGGGTTACTTATTACAAAGAAAGAAAACCGTCAATATGCAACAGGCTTTACAGGTAGCGCTGGCGTCGTCTTAATCTCTGCCGATCAAGCTGTTTTTATCACTGATTTCCGCTATGTAGATCAAGCGAAATCACAAATAAAAGATGCTGAAATTATTATGCATAAAGGAAATTTAGAAAAAGAAATTGCACATCAAGTATCGAAATTAAACATTCAAAAACTTGGAATTGAAGAAAACAACATGACATTGCAACAATATAAAAACTTGCAAAAATACGTACAGGCGGAAATGATTCAAGTGTGCGAAATTATCGAAAATATTCGTATCATTAAAGACACGCCTGAAATAGAAACAATGAAAATTGCAGCTAATATCGCGGACGAAGCATTTCACCACATTCTTACGTTTCTAAAACCAGGAATAAGTGAAAATGCTGTACGAGATGAATTAGAATTTTTCATGCGAAAAAAAGGGGCTACATCTTCTTCATTCCAAATCATTGTAGCCTCAGGCGTTCGTTCTTCACTTCCCCATGGAGTTGCATCAAATAAAATAATCGAACGAGGGGATATCGTTACATTAGACTTCGGTGCACTTTACGACGAATATTGTTCCGATATAACACGTACTGTAGCAATAGGGGAACCATCGGAAGAATTCAAAAAAATATACAATGTTGTACGAGAAGCGTTAAAACGTGGGACTGAAGCGATTAAGCCTGGAGAAACTGCGAAAAGTATCGATGATATAACGAGGGATTACATTACAGAACATGGATACGGTCAATACTTTGGCCACTCTACTGGGCACGGTCTTGGGTTAGAAATACATGAACCTCTTCGCTTATCTCAAGAAAGTACGGCTACTTTAGAAGAAGGTATGGTTGTTACAGTTGAACCTGGTATTTACATTCCGAACTGGGGCGGTTGTAGAATTGAAGATGATATCGTCATTACAAAAGATGGATATGAAGTTATTACAAAATCAAATCGAGAACTAATTGTTATTCCTTGTTGAAATCACGACCTTTTTTAAAGGAGTTTTTCGTTGCACATAGAATTCTTTCTCTGGAGTCATCGTTTAAGAGGGGGAATTTAAATTGAATTTTGTAATTGATAAGATAGATGGGTTACAGCCTGAATTTTCAAATCTTGTTTCCATGATGAATTACGCTCGCTATACAACAATGCAAGGGGTGGAAGGTTTAACAATTGAGGAACTTGATTATTTATATGATAAGGACACAAATTCAATTGGCATGTTATTGTACCATATGGCCGCTATTGAATTTTACTACCAGATTCATACTTTTGAAGACCGTGAACCAACGGAGGCTGAATTAGAACGCTGGTTACCTGGCATTGAATTAGGCGATCTTGGACGTGAGAAAATAAAAGGAAACGCTATAGAATTTTACATAAATACATTACAAGAAGTACGTTCCAAAACAATCGAGACTTTTCAATCGTTACCTGATGAATGGTTATTTAAAACGACAGACTTTTGGTATGACAAACCAGCAAATAACTATTTTAAGTGGTTTCACGTTTTTGAAGATGAAATCAATCATCGTGGACAAATTCGTTTAATTAAAAAGATGCAAAAAGCTCATGCAGTAAAATGAGGAAATGCCACCGAATAAGGTGGCATTTTCTTTTATTCATTAACGAATATATAAGTTGAATTAAAAGGTTACAGCTACTATTTGTCGAAATATATACGTAACACTTATCGACAAATGGAGCGGAGCCAAATGACAAATGCACATCAAAACGAAAAAGAGAACCTACTTGTAGCAATGAAAACGACTAAAAATAAACGCATGTATGAACGTTATCAAACGATCTATTTCTATGTACAAGGCTATTCTATAAAAGAAATTATGAACATGATCGGTCGTTCTGAAAAAACGATTTATAATTATGTGAATGCTTATAAAGAAAAAGGATTAGATGGCTTAATCATGGGACAATCAACAGGAGCACCACGTAAATTATCCCCT